>JBFGRH010000006.1:0-24008 GCA_041563795.1 Nitrospiraceae bacterium
AAATAGTCGCCGAAGGAGAAGTTGCCGAGCATCTCGAAGAACGTATTGTCCCGCCGCGTGTAACCGACGTTCTCCAGATCGTTGTGCTTGGCGCCGGCGCGCACGCACTTCTGGGCCGTGACGGCCCGCTTGTAGGGGCGCTGCTCCTCGCCCAGGAAGACGCGCTTGAACTGGTTCATGCCGGCGTTGGTAAACAGCAGCGTCGGGTCCGCCTGGGGGATCAGCGGCGCGCTGGGCACGGGCTGGTGGCCCTGTCCGCGGAAATACTCGATGAACCCCTGCCGGATGGAGTCCGCGTTCTGGCTCATGATGATTCGCTCACGCCGAACATGTGCTCAACAATCTCCTCATCGAATCCATACCGCCGGAGCAGGCTCGCGCCGCGCCGCCGGTCTCCCGCCGCCCGCCCCAATCTTAGAGTCAGCAGCGCCCGGGCCAGCGCCCGTTGGGTCGTCCCCTCGCAGGCCTGCCGCGACGCCGTGGCGACCGTCGCCCGGTCAAAGCCCTTCGCCAGCAGTTCCGCCTCCAGCCTCGCCTGGCCCATCGGACAACGGGCCAGCCTGGCGCGCGCCCACCGCAGCGCATAGGCCTTGTCATCGAGATAGCCCTGGTTGCGGAATCGGGAGAGCAGCGACCGGATGCACGCGGCGGAGGCGCCGGCGCGGCTGAGGTAGGCCCTGACCTGCGCCTCGGTGCGGTCCCGCTGCGCGAGGTACCGCACGGCGGCCAGCTCCAAGCTCCCGGATGTCGAACGTGACGACGGTGCGCGGGACGGCATAACTCAGATCGCTGCCGAACGCGGAACGCGCCTGCTGTCGGGCTGCGTGTCCGCTCATCGTCCGGCGGGCATCGGTCGTCGTTCAGGCCCCCCGCCCTGCGTGGGACCGCTTCTCCTCGGGACGCTTCTCTTCGGGACGTTTCTCCTCGACTTTGACGTCCGCGCGCTTCTCGCCCGCCCTGGCCGCCGGCACGCCGGCCAGCTCGCGCAGCTTGGTTTCGATTTCACGCGCCACCGCTTGGTTGTTCTCCAGGTAGTCGCGCACCGCTTCCCGTCCCTGCCCCAGCCGCTCGCTCTTGTAGGAGTACCAGGCGCCGGACTTTTCCATCACTTTGCGTTCGACCCCGAGGTCCACCAGCTCGCCGGCCTTCGAGATCCCCCGGGCGAACAGAATGTCGAATTCCGCCTGCTTGAACGGCGGCGCCATCTTGTTCTTGACGACCTTGACCCGCACCCGGTGGCCGATGACGTCGTTGCCCTCTTTAAGGGACTCGATCCGCCGGATGTCGAGCCGCACGGAGGAATAAAACTTCAACGCGTTGCCCCCGGTCGTCGTCTCCGGGTTGCCGAACATGACCCCGAGCTTCATGCGGATTTGATTGATGAAGATGACGGTCGTCTGCGATTTCGAGATGGCGGCGGTCAGCTTTCGGAGCGCCTGCGACATGAGCCGCGCCTGCAGGCCCATGTGCGCATCGCCCATCTCGCCTTCGATCTCGGCCCGCGGCACCAGCGCCGCCACCGAGTCCACCACGACCAGGTCGATCGCGCCGCTCCGGACCAGCGTCTCGGTGATCTCGAGCGCCTGTTCGCCGGTGTCGGGCTGCGACACGAGCAGATCGTCCGCATTGACGCCCAGCTTCTTCGCATAGGCCAGGTCCAGCGCGTGCTCGGCGTCGACGAAGGCCGCCGTCCCGCCGGCTTTCTGCACCTCGGCCGTGGCATGCAGCGTCAGGGTCGTCTTGCCGGAGGATTCGGGCCCGAAGATCTCGACCACGCGGCCCCGCGGAAGCCCCCCGACGCCCAGCGCGAGGTCCAGCCCCAGCGATCCGGTCGAAATCGCGGGCACGTTAACCGGCGGCTCCGAGGTGCCCAGGCGCATGATGGCGCCCTTGCCGTACTGTTTCTCAATCTGCGACAGCGCCAGATCGAGCGCCCGCTTCTTCTCGTCCTTCTCGGCCATGAGTCTCCCCCTTCTATACCGCGCGCCGCCCGCCTGCTCGTCCGATGCACCCGTCGACTGCGCCCATTATACTCAACTGGTTATACAGGCGCTACGCTTCTTTCAGCGGGAGGCGGCACAGCTCGGTATAGACGGCGCCGGACGGTCGCAATTCGCTTTGCATGAGGCACACGGCGTCCACCGCCAGCGCCCCCGGCTTCATGTCCTGCTCGAGCAGTCCACCCTGCGACAGGGCCCGGCCCACGTCACGGGAGCGCTCCTTGATCCTGGCCAGCGTGAGGTGCGGATGGAACGGTTTCGACTCGGGCGCGAAACCGATGGCCACCAGCGCCGTCTCGACCTCGGAGGCCAGGCGCGTCAGTGCCCCGTCGCGTTCCAGCAGGCCGACCCATAGCACGCGCGGTGCGCGGGCATCGGGGAAGGCCCCCAGTCCCTCGGCCGGCACCGACAACCGGACCTGCCGGGCGACCGCGCCGGTCAAGGCGGCCCGGATCTCCCCCACGCGTTCCTCCGGGATGTCGCCGAGAAATTTCAGGGTCAGGTGGATGGAGTCCGGCCTGACCCACTGCACGCGGACGCCGGGGCCGGCCGCCTGCTCCAGCCGGCTCCGCAGCCGCGCCTGCGCCTGCACGAGCGCCTGCCGCAACGAGGCATCCAGCTCGACCGCCACAAAGGTGCGGATCATCGTCTACTTGTTCTGCGCGATGGGCAGCCACTGCCGCACGAGATTCAAGGCGGCCTGCGAGGCGCGCAATTTAATGGTCTCGCGCGGACCATGGAAACGGAATTCCCTCGTCAGCACGCCTGTTCCCCTGGCCTCGAACCCGATATGGACCAGGCCGACGGGCTTCTGCGCCGTGCCCCCGCCGGGACCGGCGATGCCGGTCACGCTCACGCCCACATCGGTCCGGCTGCGCTCACGGACCCCCTTCGCCATGGCGGCGGCCACTTCCGCGCTGACCGCCCCGTACCGCGCCAGGGTCGCCTGCGGCACGCCCAGCAACTCCATCTTGGCGTCGTTGCTGTAACAGACCAGGACGCGGTCCAGGTAGGTCGAGCTTCCGGGTACCTGCGTGAGCCGATGGCCGATCAGCCCCCCCGTGCAGGACTCCGCCACCGCGATCGTCATCTTCCGCGCCGTCAGGGCCCGCCCGACGACGTCCTCCATCGTCTCGGCTCCTTCCGCATAGACCAACCCGCCGAGATGCTCGCGCACCACGCCGATGGCCAACTCGAGCGCGGCCATGTCCGAGGTCCCCCCGCAGGCCGTCAACGAGACCGTCACGCCGAGGGGCGAGGCCAGCAGGCCGAGGCGCATTCCGCGCCGCGACGGCACCAGCGGCTGCAAGCGTGCCTCCAGGTCCGATTCCGGGACCCCGAACGTATGGAGCAGGCGGCGTTCGATCCGTGCGCGCGCCCCGGCCCGGATCGGCTCCGCGAGAAACCGGGGCACCTCCTTGGCAAACATGGCCTTGGCCTCCGCCAGCACGCCCGGCAGCGCGATCACCTGGCAGGACTTCCAGGAGAGGCAGAATCCCGGCGCCGAGCCGACCGGGTTGTCCAGCACGGCCGCGCCAGACGGAATCAGCGCCTGTTTCATCTGGGCGGCGGTCGGCGTTCGCCCCCAGGCCGCCAGGCGCTCCGTCATTCCCCGCGCCGCGTCCGCATGCCGTCGCAACGGGCGGCGGGTCGCGCGCGCCACGGCTTCCCGGGTCAGGTCATCCGCCGTCGGGCCGAGCCCGCCGGTGGTGATCACCAGATCGGCGCGGCGCGCCGCGGTGCGGAGGGCGTCCATGATATCCGCCTGCTCGTCGCCGACGACGGTCTTCCACCGCACCTCGACCCCGAGCACCGCCAGCTCGTCCGTCAGGAACAGCGAGTTCGTGTCCAGCCGGCCGCCCAGCAGCAACTCGGACCCGATCGCGATGATCTCGGCTTTGCGCATGGGGTGCTACTCGATCTTCGAGAAATCCACGTCGAACCAGATCTCGCCGCCGGTGGCTGGAAACACCGAAATCCGCGTGGCGGCCAGCGGGTCAAACTCTTCGTACAGGAACGAGGCGATCACCTTGGCGCGGAACGGCGGTGTCTTGGGCCAGGTCGGCGCCAGACTCGCCCGCCCGTCAAACCTGACCTTGGTCGGCTTGATCAATTTCGAATGTTGCGTCAACGTCAGATAACTGTTCTGCGCAAAGGTGGGGCGGTCGCCGTAAATCGTCACGCTGACCAGCATGGTCTTCTCGTCGAGGACCTGGCGGATGTCCGTCTCGGTCGGTTGCGCGGCACGCAGCGCAAAGTGGGTCGCCATGACGGCCAGGCCGGACACCTTGGTCATGAGGAAGCCGCGCGGCTCCTGCTCGCTGGCCCCGCCGAACCAGGCATAGAGCTCGGTGGGGGGAGTCCGGGCCGCCGCCGCCGCCTGGCCGCGCGCCAGGGCCGCCTGAATGCGGTCCGGCGCCGGCTGGACCTCAATGGCGCCGGCCGTGCAGGGCCAGCAGGCCATCGCCCAGCCCAGGATGAGCGACGCCGTCGCCACGATGCCATGCCGGTCAACACGAGTTCCGGGACGCATCACTGCAGCCGATAGCAGATCGTGCCAGCCCTGTCAACGGCCCGGGAAGGCCGGTTGACAAGCTCCGCAACCTAGTGATAGAAACGCTCGTTCTCATACGGTCTTCGATCCCAAGAAGGAGAGCACCATGGGCGGCGAGCAAGCGCAACCACAAAAACGCCAATACGTCAATTTCGCCTTTTACAAGGTCGACCCGGCCTGGCGCCGGCTGCCGGCCGACGAGCGGACCAAGGGCAAGCAGGAATTCCTCCGTGTGATCGAGGAGTACAACGGCAAGGTCCTCGTCATCCCCTATACCCTGGTCGGCATCCGCGGCGACGCCGATATCATGCTCTGGCGCATCAGCTACGAACTGGAGCTCTTCCAGGAAATGACCACGAAGCTGCTGGCCACCGGCCTCGGCAAGTACATCACGACTCCCTATTCCTACCTGTCGATGACCAAGCGGTCCATTTACGTGGACCACCACACGCATGAGGGCCAGGAAAGCAAGCGGCTGACCATCGTGCCGGGCAAATGCAAGTACATCTTCGTCTATCCGTTCCTGAAAACGCGCGAATGGTTCCTGCTTACGAAGGCGGCCCGCCAGGGCATGATGGACGAGCACATCGAGATCGGCCACCGCTTCCCGTCGGTCAAGCTGAACACCACCTATTCATTCGGGCTGGACGATCAGGAATGGGTGGTGGCGTTCGAGTCCGACAAGCCGGAGGACTTCCTGGACCTGGTGATGGCCCTGCGCGAAACCGAAGGCAGCCGGTACACGCTCCGCGATACGCCGATCTTCTCGTGCCTCCACAAGAGCCTGAAAGAGGTCCTCGATACGCTGGGCGGCTGAGACGCGCGCGGTGCCGCGCGATGACACCCCACGCGCGGCGGTGCGGGAGGTCCCAACACATGAAATGTCCCAAGTGCACGGGCCTGCTGATCCAGGAAGACATCCGCGAACAGAGCGGCCGCTTCCAGGGCTGGCGCTGCATTCAATGCGGATTCCGTCTCGATCACCTCATCGCCCAGAATCGGATCTCCGCCCCTCCTGACCCCTCGGACGAGGACACCGTCGAGACGGCCCCGCGCGCCCGGACCGCCTCCCGGCATGCGCCGATCACTCGAAGCAAGCGCGCGGACGGCAAAGCCTGATTTCACAATCCGCTCTCCATGTCCGCTGACGATCCCACCCCGGACGGCTCCCGTCGGCGTGCGATGGCCTGCTCCGCCCTGCTGCCAGGGCTTGGGCAGGCCCTCCGCGGATATCACGGGCACGCCGCCGGCATTTTTCTCGTCACGGCCGGTCTCCTGGCCTGCGCCGCCCTGCTGGTGGCCGCCGCCGGCTGGGCGTCCGCCGTATTCTTTCTCATGCTGCTGGTGCTGCCCTGGTGGGTGATCCAAACTTACGGGGCGTCCCTGCCGGACCCGCTCGGCTGGAAGCCCACCCTGCGCGCCACCTGGGGACAGGGCCACGACATCCGCTACCTGGGCGCGCTCTTTCTGCTCACCGCCCTGACGGATCTCTACATTATATTGGCGCGGCCCGACTATGCCCTGACGGTGTTCTGTCTGAAACCAGGGGGCGTGTGGGGCATCCTGGCCAAGGCCCAATCGCCGACTCTGCACCTTTTGATCGGCTACGGGTTCCTGCGTCTGCGCCGGTGGTCGCTGCTGCTGTACCTGGCCTATGCCGCCTTTGGGCTCATGAACGCCTCCGCCAATTATGCCTGTTTCGGTTATGGACGGATTCGCACCGTCTTCCTGCTCTCCCTCGTGGCCTTCACGCTGTACATCCTCTGGCGGAGGCGCTGTTTTGCGCCCGCGGCTCCCACGCCGCCGCTTTGACAGCATCGCGACGGCTGTGTTATTCAAGATTGCAGTACGAGCGCCGTGCGGCGGCTCGCAGACCAGTATGGAAGAAAAGAATTACCTGTTTGCCATCCGGCATCGAGACGGCGCGGTGACCTTGTACATCGATGAGGCCTACGCCCAGGACCGGGGGGCCGACCTGTCGAAGCTCGTGAAGGTCGAGATTCCCAAGGACCTGTACATCAGCGGCACGGTCCAACAGGTGCGCGAGTACGTGGCCTCCTATCTGGAAACGCTGGAAACAGGCTCCGCGCAGGCCTGAATGGTGTGGACATGACACAGACCGTGACACCCCCCCTGACCAGCGACAGGATTGAAGCGGCGATCAACGCCCTGCCCCTCCAGGGGCGGGTCATGCTCCACCTGCTGCTCCTGCAGTACCTGGACGTCACGCAGGAGGAGATCGAATTCATGGCGGCGGACCGCCCCGACCCCCGCTTCGTATCCGGTGCCAAACCGCTCGTCCCGATCGTCGCCAAAGAGACGATCCAGGGGCTCGTCGATCGCGTGGAGCAGTATCGCAGTCAAACCCGACGGAAACGCGAACAGATCTGGCTGCAGATCGATTGTCTACGAAAGCAGATCGCCTACGGGGAAGCCCTGTGCGCCCAGGCGGAACGGCTCTTGCGCGAACGGTTCCAGCTGGACGACGCGGCCCTCACCGTGCTGCGGGCGCAGGCCCGTGCCGCGCTCCCCAAACCGGCGATTCGAGAGCTCGAACGGCAATGGGAGCAGAACGAAGTCGAGGAAGAAGGGTACCGCCGCAAGCGGCTGGGCATCGAATATCAAATTGAACTGCGCAAGCTGGACCGGGAACGCAAGCGCCTGGAGTCGGCGTTGCGCGACTACCACATCGCCGGCCACGCGTCCCTCCAGGATCATGAAATCGGACATATCTGGGGCATCCCGGCCGGCACGCTTTCCGCGCGAAAAGCCAAGTTTCTTCACCAATACCTCCAGGGACTCCAGGCCGAGTTCCAGACTCCCGGTCAGCCGCCGATTGATCTATGGAAAGAAACCTTCAAGACGCTGGCCGAACGGCCGGTCGAACGCTCGGCTGCCGCCTATGACAGCCTTGATAAGACCGAGACCTCGCTGATGGAAAAGTTGACTGCGCTCGCCGCGAAAACAATGCCCGAAGACCTGGAAAGCCGGGCCTGGCTCGCCATTTCCCAATCGCTGTTTGCGCTTCAGCGCCTGTCCGCGCTCCAGTCCGAACGGGACATGGAGCAGGACACCGTCGAACAGGTCCTGCTGCACCGGACCGCCCCGACTCCCAAGGAACAGCCCGCCGAATCGGCCGAGCCCGCGCCGGAGGAGTCCCCCGCCACCATCCAGTCCGAAGACTGGCGGGAACATATTCTCCGCAGCATGCGGGGAGAAGATCGGCGATAGGAGCGTCGCGTGCCATGGTGCCTGGGCATAAACCAAATGGCTGCCCGATGCCGGTGACGGCCCGGTCGCGCCGCGGGCTGATGGCCGGTTTCCTGTCCGTCCTCCTGCTCGCAGTCCTTGTCAACGGGGCACCCCTGCTCCAAGCCGACGGCATGCTGAAGATGGCGGATCTCCTGGCCCATCCCGATCTCTACGACAAGCAGACCGTCGCCGTGGTCGGGCAGGTGACGAATCTGCAGGTTGCGACGACCCGGGACGGACAGAACGTGTACGGGTTCCTGCTGAAATCGGCCGGGGGCACCGTGAAAGTCGTCGGGCTGGGCAGGACGACGGTGCGCGACGGCGAGCAGGTCGTGGTCGAAGGGACGTTCAACCGGATGCGCCAGGGCGGTCGGGCTGCCGTGCTCAACGAAATCAGGGCCGAACTCGTCCGCCCGCTGGTGCAGTTGAATCCCGATCTTGTCGGCTGATTTCACCCTCCATTCTCGTTCAGCGACCGCAGGCGCCGGCTTGACGGAGAATCGCTTCGCTTGATACAAACAAGCCATGGCGGTGTAGCTCAGTTGGTAGAGCAGCGGACTCATAAGCCGCGGGTCACCCGTTCGATCCGGGTCACCGCCACCACCCCGCGCTTGCGAAGTCGAGCGCCATATAATTGATCCTGGCGCGAGAGTAGACCCCTCCAGTAGACCCTACCTACTTCGATCCGCACTTCGTGTGAGCCGCTGGCTCTTTATCGCCTTATCGTAATCAGGCCAGCGGAGAAACCCCTCCAGTGGTTCGCAGTTCGTTTGATCCCGCTTGCGAGGTTGAGCGCCATTTGATTGATCTTGGCGCGAGAGGAAAACACCTCCAGTAATCTTCCTTGGGCGTCGCCCCTCCCAATTACTGCCAGCGGAGAAACCCCTTCAGTGATTTGCAGTTCGTCAAAGCGCGCTTGGCGTGTGCCGCCGCCTATTCAGGCTTTGTCATAATTACGGGAACGGAGAAGATTCTCTAGTAAGTCTTTTCTCGAAAACTCCACTTCGTCTGAAGCGTCGGATCTTTTTCTCCATACAATCATTGGCTAATGTTTTAACGAATATTCTAAGACATTGATTATAAACACTAATAAGTTATATGTTTAATAGTTGATAAACTTACTTCATATTATGTATAAATGTGACTCCAAACCTGAGGAAAGGATAATTCATGATCCGCCATTCGAAAATCCATCGCCCCACCGGAATCCTATTGCTCGCACTGCTCGGTGTCGCCCTGATCGCGGCCGACACCGCACGGGCTTTCGACTGGGTTCCCTCAGATGAACAGATACAGAAGTACCGCCGCAGTTGGAATCCTTTTTCAGAAGGCCCCCTGCTCATCCAGGCAATCGACATTCATCCCAAGGGACAGCTCTCAGTCCGTCCCTTCGTCTTTTCGCAAATCAGCGAATCCAGTTTTGGCAATCGCCTCTCCTCGCCTGCAGACAGTAAAAACGGACCCACCCATCTCTATTCCGTCTCCCCATTGGTGACCATCACCTATGGCCTCACCGATCACGTCGAGCTAGGCACTGCCACGTCCTGGAACACTTTTTGGGCCCGGGACTCTCAGGGTTTCAACCGCGGTGCTGGGGGGCCGATGACAACCAATACCGGCCTCGGCGATCTCTCGCTCATCTTGAAATATCGCCCGATCGTCCAGGATCCCGATAGTGCCCGTCCCTCTTTTACCCACTACAACCAAATCGTGTTGCCAACCGGCCGTTGGGTGACCGGCACGGAGCGTCCCCCAGGCGGTTTTGCACCGCTTGGACGGCTTCCCGCGACCCGTTTTGGAGAACTGGGATTCACCGAGGGCCTCTCCTTTCGCAAGAACAACAAGCCCTACCGGATCAGTGGCGGGGTCTACTACACCTATTCCGCCCCGGGCAGCGACGCCGGGCAGAATACATATGTAGGGGATACTATCAACACGCGCCTGGCCTACGAGCATTTCCTTGACGACCAGCAGGGCGTGGCCCTCAATCTCGAGATCGCCACGCTCCACACCGCCACATGGCGTGCAGACGGCCATTCCATTAACCGGGGACAACGCAGCGGGTCCACGGTGGTGGGCATCGAGCCGGGAGCCCAGGTGAGGCTGTCTGACTCGTGGGTGGCAGGCGTGGGCGTCCTGTTTACCGCGGCCGGACAGAACACCGCGAACGCCATCTACCCCAACTTTGCCATCCAGTGGTATTGGAACCAAGGCAAGAAAGTCATCATGCGCTGACCGCCGCGGCATCCCGCCTGGGCACCAGGTGCACCGCCCCGGCTTTCATCGAGGCAGACACTTCCAGCCCCGGTGCAAGGGCGAGGTCCTCGACCGCCGACCGGGTGACCACCGCGGAGAGCGAAAATCCGCAGTCGATCCTGACCCGGACCAGCGCCCCCATGCTGCTGACTTCTTTCACGACCCCGCGCAACCGGTTCCGCGCGCTGGTCGTGCCGGCACGGTCCTTGGCTAGAATGACATCTTCCGCACGGATGCAGACAAAGACTTCCGGTCCGACATCCTCAATGGCCAGCGCATGCAGCTCGGTCCCGGCCACGTCGACCGTCGCCAGCCCGCCGTCCGTTCCCACGACCCGGCCCTCGATCGCGGTCTCGATCCCCACGATGCGCGCGACGCCGGCATCCTTCGGCCGGTTGAACACCTCCTGCGGCGTGCCGACCTGGAGAACCCGGCCTCCGCCGATGACTGCCATCTGGTCCCCCAGGGCCAGCGCCTCCTCCCAGTCGTGCGTGACGACCACCGAGGGGATGGCCAGGTGTTTGAGCAGGCTTCTGAGCTCGCCTCGCAAATGCGCGCGGGTTGGCGCGTCGAGCGCCGACAGCGGCTCGTCGAGCAGGATCAGGTTCGGCCGGCGGACGATGGCCCGGGCCAGGGCCACACGCTGCTGCTGGCCGCCCGAGAGTTGCCTCGGCATGAGCCGCTCGAGTCCCTGCAGATTCAACAGCTCGACCACTTCCGCTATCCGGCGTCGCTTCTCGTCCGCATCCAGCCCGCCGAGCCCGTACCCGATATTGCCGGCCACCGAATACGTCGGGAAGAGGGCATAGTCCTGCGGCATGTACCCGACGGTCCGATCCTGCGGGGGAACCACGAGGGCCTGCTCCGAGTCGAACCACGGATGGGACAGGAATTGAATGCGTCCCCGATCGGGCTGCTCGAGTCCGGCGAGGCAGCGCAGAATCGTGGTCTTGCCCGAGCCGGATGGTCCGAACAGGATGAGGACCGTCGAGGCTTGGAGCGCGACCGTGGCGCGGGCCTCGGCCGTGAAGCCGCCGGGGAAGGTCTTCCCGATGTCGAGGATCATTTCTGCGGCCATACGGCCCACACCTTCCGGTTCATCGCGTAGACGGTGAGCAAGACCAGGTAGGACACGGCCAGCAGGAAGGCCGCCGTGGTGGCCGCGCCCGCGTAATTGAGCGCCTGGACTTCGTCGTAAATGTCGATGGAGACGGTGCGCGTCACCCCCTCGATGTTGCCCCCGACCATGAGGACGACGCCGAATTCCCCCAGCGTATGCGCGAAGCTCAGGACGAAGCCGGTCACAAGGCCCGCCACGGACATGGGCAGGATGAGTTTGATGAAGGTGCCCACGCGGGACACGCCCAGGGTCCAGGAGGCTTCGACGAGACGGCGGTCCACCTGGTCGAAGGCCGCGGCGAAGGGCTGGACCGCGAAGGGCAGGCTGTACAGCACGGACGCAAACAGCAGGCCTTCAAAGGTAAAGGGCAGCGGGTGGCCGACGAGGTCCGCGTAGAGCCGTCCGACCGGACTCTGCGGCCCGATCGCCACCAGGATGTAAAACCCCAGCACGGTCGGCGGCAGCACCAGCGGCAGCGCGACCACCGACTCGACCATAAACTTCCAGCGCCATCGGGAAAAACTCAGCCAGTGGGCGATCGGCAGCCCGATCACCAGCAGGATCAGGGCCGTCAGCGCGGCCAGCTTGAGCGTCAGAACAATCGCAATCCAGTTCATGCACACCTGCTAGGGGGCCGTGGCGCCGGGGACCACAAACCCGTAGCGCCGCATGATCGCCCGGCCTTCGGCCCCCTTGATGAATTCCATAAACGCCCTGGCCGCCTCCTGGTTGGCGGCGTGCTTCAGCAGGACCGCCCCCTGCTCGAGCGGCGGATGGGCCTCCGCCGGCACCATCCAAAACCGTCCCGCCTCCGCCATCGCCGGAGCCAGCGCCAACGACAACGCGAGGATCCCGACATCCGCCGCCCCGGACTCCACAAACTGCGCGGCCTGGGAAATGTTCTCGCCGAGTACGAGCTTGGGACGGACCGGCTCCAAGACCTTGAAATGCGTCATTGCCGCCTCGGCGGCCCGCCCGTAGGGCGCGTGCTTGGGGTTGGCGATGGCGATCCGCCGGATCGAGGGATCCCGCAGCACCTCCATCCCCCTCGACTCCACCGCCAGCGGCGACTGTTTCCCGGCCCAGACCACGATCCGCCCGACGGCATACTGGTACAGCGAGCCGGGCACGCCGTGCCCGGATTCCACCAGCTTTTGCGGGTACCGGATGTCCGCCGAAAAATAGAGGTCGAACGGGGCGCCGTTCTGAATCTGGGACAAGAGGTTGCCCGACGAGCCCAGGGACAGCTTCACCCGCGTGCCGGTCTGTCGCTCGAACTGCGCGACCACCTCCTTGAAGGCGATGTTGAGGTCCGAGGCCGCCGCCACCAGCACCTCGCCGGCGTTGGCCGGCACCGCCGCGAGCCACAGGAGACAGGCGGCCAGCAGACCGATCGGGCGCGCGCCCCGCCTAGAAGAAGATTTCATACTGGACCCGTATCCGGTTCTCCACGAGCGTGCCGCCGACCGCATCGAGCGGCGTCCCCCCGAATCCGGCCGGCAGGGGCGCGCTGCGCCCCTCGGCAAATCCACCCGTGCCCATGGCCGTATTGGAAAATTCCAGGACCACCTTGTGATCGTAGGTGGATTGGAAATAGTAGCTGGCGGCCAGGCTGACCTCCTTGATCAGGTCCCCGGCCGCGTTGGTGTCCGGATCCCAGTAGGCGTAGCGTGCCGCGAGCTCGAGCTTCCGCGGGATGAGATAATACCCGCCCTGCGCGTACCAGCCGGAGGCATGGCCCAGTTGCTTCCCCTTGTCATGCCGGTCGACGTTCTTGAAATAATACTCGCCCTGCATCGACCAGCCGCGGTACTTGGCCACGGCATCCAGGGTCCAGGTGGAGTAATCGATAATTCCGTTGCCCAGTTGCCGGCCGTTGCCGAAGGTCGCCAGCTGGCGGCGGTTGTTGAGATTGGCCAGATCGATGCCGATGCCCCCGTTATTCGTGCTGGTGTTGATCGCCGGGTTGTAGGCGTAGCCTCCCCCGACCGCCACCTGCGGCGTTTCCGAATAGACCAGGTCGCCCTCCCCGTACCCGGGCCTCCCCATGACGTTCCAATTGAGGCGTCCGGCCAACATGAGCCGGTCGACGTCCAGGCGGGTGTTGGCGTTGATGTTGCGCTGCGCCGGCGAGGCCGCCGTGCCCTCCTGCGGCCCCTCGCTGACGAAGGAGCCGAGCCGGTTGAAGCTCGGCCCGTTCCCGTTGAACAGCCCGACATAGTAGTTCACGGGATAGAGCTCCTCGTCGTTCAGGACGGTGAGGCCGATGTCGCGGCGATCCAGGCCGCTGGCCGTAAAGGCGTCCATCACCAGGGCCCGTTCGGCAAATTGCATGGAGGCCGTCGAATTGATCTGCGCGCGGTTGAAGAACACCTTGTACTGGCCGAGTTGGACGTTGAGCCAGGGCACGTGGGACGAGGCGAAGCTCCAGTCGAGTAGCTGCAGGGAGCCCGGCGCCTGGGCGTTTTCCGCCGTCTCACCGCGGATCTGGATGAAATACTTGAAGTCGGGGTTAAAGAGATGTCCCATGGCGTAGAGGCGCAGGCGGCGCAAGTTGAACGAGGTGGTCTCCTGCTCGGAACGGTTGGCCCGGTAATCGCCGAACACGCCGAGCAGCTCGGGAAAATTCTTCGCGTCGCCGGGATTGCGCCAGGCCTCGTTCCGGAACCGCTGCGTCATCCGCCCCTGGAATCTGGCGCGCAATTTCAGGAAGAACGCGTTGTCGTTCACGGAGAAGTTGAACCCGCGGTCGTACCAGGCCTTGAAGCTCGGCTGCAGCAGGTAGGCACGCTCCTCGGATTCCTTCACCACCCGTTCGTACTCCTCCTTCGTGATCACGCCCTGCTTGAGGGCCCGCTCCATGAGCAGCTTGATCGCCGGGTCCTGGCTTTCGACGAACACGTACCGGCCGTCCTTCTCCACCAGCCGGCCGGTCTCGACGGCATGAACGGGCTGGAACGGGCCGCTCGCGCAGACGGCCCAGGCAACCAGCAGGATCACACCCGGCACACGGCCTCGCCGGCGCGTCATGGGCGGATCCCGGTCATCGACTGCAGGAAGGGCCGCAGGTCCACCGCCCGCCGATGCAGCGCGTCGTCGATCACCCAGAACCTTCCGGGCTCGAAATAGAGCACGTACGATTCAGGGGCCGACCTGGGGGTCGGATAGTTGTAGTCGTAGGGACTGGACCGGCTCACGGGTTGCTGGCTGTGCCAGAACTCGAGGCCGATGTGGAAGTAGGCGCCCCGCACCGCGATCCAGCCCGCGGTCAGGTCCTGCTCGTACGGGGGATTCATGCCCGGCGCGCGCAACTCGAACGAGACACGCTCGTCCGGCCCGGCCAGGGCCAGCGCCTCGGTGAGGGGCGCCGCCAGGATCGAGAGTTCGTCTTCGCGAAACGCCTTCCGGGGCGGCAATTCCCGCTCGAACCACCGGAGCGGAAGCCGCACCTCCCGCCGCAACGAGATGCCCCGCAACAGGGCGGCCACCTCGGCCGCCGTGAGCCGGACCGGATGGCCATAGCCTGGCGAGGTGATCTCGCGCTGAAGCGTCACTCCCACACGCGCATCCTCGTGCACGACACGAGTCGTCACCGGCAAGCGGGCGCAGGCCCATAACCCGGCAAGGGCCAGGGTGGCCAGAACCAAGGTCCGCAGGACGGGTTTCATTGCGATTCGTACCCCAGCTGCCGAATCACGGCCTGCGCGGCGGTCGATTGCGTGAATGCGAGAAACTCCAGGCACAGACGACGGTCGGGACAAAACCGGTCCATCGCCACGGAGTGCGGAACCGGCGCGACCGCCGCATGCCGGACCAGGCCCGCGATGCGGACCCGGTCCCGTTGACGCGCCGCATCGGAGTTGAACAGCAGGCCCACGTCCGCCTGGCCCTTCAACACGTGATCCAGCACGGCGTCCGCATCGGCGGCCACATCGATTCGCCCCTCCAGGGCCGGCAGCAGGCCCAGCGCCTGCAGCACCTGGCGCGTCCGCCATCCCAGGTCCGTTTCCTGCGGGTCGGCGACCGCCAGCCTGACGCCGGTCGTTCGCGCCACCTGCTCGAGTGATTCGGGCGCATCGGCCAGCGATTCCGGCACGACCAGGGCGAGACGCGTGACGGCGTAGACGCGACGCGTGCCGGGCAAAACGTAATACCGTTGTTCCAGCCGCTCCAGCAGTTCATCATCGCCGGGTGCGATCAGGTGGACGGCCCCCGTCCCCACGCCATGGCGGCCATCGTTGTGCACGGCGGCGATCGTGCGCCGGAGATCGAGCGCGTTGTCCACGTGCAGATGGACCCGCACGTGTGGATGCGCCGCCTCAAACGCGCGGCCGAGGGCTGCGACCGGCTCCACGACAGAAGGGGAAACGGCGATAATCAGTTGCTCCGGGGCACGTGCCATGGCGACGCCGCTGCCAAGCGCCGCCACGAACCCGACTATCAGCGCAAGTCCACGGGCCTGCCGTGTCATAAGACCTGTACTTTCCCGGTGTCGCTGGTGTCGTACCCGCCCAGCGCGCCGATCTCGGTCCGGAACGGCCGGCTGACGATCGTGTCCAGCAGGACGGAGAGCCCCCGGTGCGACGACAGAAACGCGGTGGGGATCACGAGGTCGTACCGTTCCTCCTGCAACGGAATGAAATCCAGCCCGAGCATTCGTGCGGCGGACCGCACGCCGATCCCCGTGTCGGCCCGCCCCTCCGCGATCGCCCGGGCCACTTCAAGGTGCGAAGGGGCGAGTTGCGCGTAGCCGCGGACCAGCCCCGGGCGCACCCCTGCCTCCGCCAGCTGCCGGTCGAGCAACAGCCTCGCGCCGGATCCGGTCTCACGGTTGATCATCGCCACGTTTTTTCTCGACAGGTCCGCGGCGGCCCTGATGGCCTTCGGGTTCCCCTGCCGTACCATCAAGCCCTGCTCCCAACTCGCGAAGGTCACCACCGTGTGGTCACCCTCCCTGAGATGGCGTCTGAGATACGGAAGGTTGCTTTCGCCCGACCGGGCATCCACAACGTGCAAGCCCGCCACATGCACTTCGCGCTTTCGCAACGCCTCGACGGCCGCCGCACTGCCCATGGTCCAGCCCACCACCGTCGCCGGTGCGTGCCGCCTGGCCAGGTGGTCGCCGACCAGGAATACGGCGGGATCGCAGCCGGCCACGGACACCTCGCTTTCAATGGCGCGGCGGTCACGGAGCAACCGGACGCGCACGTTTCGCTGCGCCCTCCTCCCCCTCCCCTCGGCAGCGGGGGCCGCCAGGAGCCCATCCGCCGGCACGGTAAAATTCAGCACGTCACCCAGCGTGGAGACCGGCCGGATCACCATGCGGCCCCCGACCAGCGCCGCCTTTACGCGGCATGGGTTCCCTGCGTCCGCCGTCGCCCGACCGGGCCCGAGCCATTCACCGCTGATCACCTCGCCACGGGCGGCCAAGCAGAACAAATCCTCGACCCGGCATTGCAGGGCCTCCGCGAGCCGCAAGGCCACCGCCGTGGTGGGCAGGTACTGTCCGGCCTCGACCGCATGGATCGCCTGCCGCGTGATGCCCGACGCGTCGGCGAGCGCAGCCTGCGACAACCCGCGGGAGACGCGCACGCTCCGGAGCTTATTTTCGAAATGACTGAGCGGTTCGGCGCGATGTTTTTCGCTCATGGCAATTGACAGATATCAGTATACATGTCATATTGTCAAGCATTCTGTCTTCTAACTGGAGCGGAAATTGGCCGGGAAGCCACCCCATCGCCTCACCACCACGCTTGTGATACCGTACGGTCATGCCCTTGGCTCGCGGCTTGCTCCCATCGCTCCACGCATTTCCATTGAACCCCGTTCCGACGTCGCACGCGAGGTGATCCTGCCATGCCAATGAAGATGTTGATCATCGTATTCCGCGATTCCCTGGAAGAGGAGATGCTGCGCCTCCTGAAGGAACTGGGAGTCAAGAGTTTCACCATGCTCTCAAAAGTCGCCGGGGCTGGCGATACCGGATCGGTATTTCACTCCTATGATTGGCCTGTGACCAACACGATGGTGCTGACGGCCTTGTCCGAAGACCAGCTTGGCGTCGTCGTGACAGGACTGCACGCCTTCCGAGACCAACTGAGCCAGAGGCAGCACGGTGCCTCCATCCCCTTACGCGCGTTCACCTTGCCCTGCGATCAAATCATATGAACGGCCCGGTCGGCGTAATACGCCTGTAACAAGACTGAGGTAGCCTGACGATCCAATGATACGTACGGCGCTGAGAAATCCATACGCGGTGGTGGCGATCAGCCTGATCATCGTGATCCTGGGGGCGGTGTCCTTCCAGAACATGGTCGTGGACATCTTCCCGGAGATCAACCTGCCCGTGGTGGCCGTCGCCACCTTCTACAAGGGCATGGGCCCCTCTGAGATCGAGGGGGCCATCACCCTGCGTCTGGAGCAGCTCTTCCTGCAGGCCTCCTACGTCGAGCACATCGAATCGCGTTCACTGCCCGGGGTCAGTCTCATCAAGATTTATTTTCACTCCGGGTATGACGTCAATGCCGGAATGGCCGAAATCACCAGTCTCACCTACTCGGCCCTGCGCTACCTGCCCCAGGGAGTCTTCCCCCCGATCATCATCAAGTTCGGGGCGGCCAGCCTGCCCATCGGAACCCTGACCGTCAGCAGCGACACCCAGAGTGAAAAGGCGGTGCGCGACGAGGCCTACTACGGCGTGCGCCCACAGCTGGCCAAGGTGCCCGGCAGCTTCGTGGCGCCCAGCTTCGGCGGGCCACTCCGCCAGATTACGGTGTTTCTCGACCAGGAGCGCATGATCGCCCGTGGCATCTCCGCGCAAGAGATCGTCACCGCGGTCAATGCCCAGAGCCTGTTGTTGCCGGCCGGCAACGTCAAGATCGGCGATTTCGACTACAACGTCTACACGAACAGCATGATCCAGTTCATGGACCAGATGAACGAGATTCCGGTCAAGATGGTCAACGGGGTGCCCGTGCGTTTAAAGGATGTCGCGAAGGCTGCCGATTCGACGATCATCCAGGGCAACGTGGTCCGGATCAACGGCCACCGGGCGGTCTACCTGCCGATCATGAAGCAGGCGGGCGCCAATACGATCAAGGTCATCGACGGGATCAAGGAGGCCCTGCCGAAGCTGATCGGGCTGCCGAAGGATTTGGCGGTCAAACTGATTTTTGACCAGTCGCTCTACATCCGGCAGGCCATCACGACGCTGGAGCACGAGGGCCTCTTGGGCGGTGGGCTGGCCTGCCTCATGGTCTTCCTGTTCCTCGGCAGCCTGCGTTACACCTTCATCATCGCGCTGGCCATTCCCCTGTCGGTCCTGGCGGCCTTCGTGCTGCTCTATTTCACCGGGCAGTCCGTCAACATCATGACGCTCGGGGGGCTGGCGCTCGTCATCGGCACCCTGCTCGACAACAATATCGTGGTGCTGGAAAACGTGCACCGCCACATCGGTATGGGCAAGTCGCCCGGGCAGGCGGCCGCGGACGGGACGAGCGAGGTGGCACTGCCGATGCTGGTCGCGACCGTCAGCATCCTGATCGTCTACCTGCCCATCATGTTTTTCACCGGGATCATCAAGTTTCTGTTCGTGCCCCTGGCCCTGGCCGTGGCCTATGCCATGGTGGTCTCCTACGTGGCTTCGATGACGGTGGCGCCGGTGGCGATGGCCGCGCTGATCAAGGACGGATCCCACGAGCCGGAACATGGCCGGCGGCTCTTCGACCGTCTGTTCGACTGGATCGTGGCCGGGTACACGGGCGTGCTGCGCTGGTGCCTGCGGTTCAAGGCCCTGGTGGTAATCGTCGTCCTGGGAATCCTGGCCGGCGCCCTGCTGCAGGCCCCGCGGCTGGCCACGGAGTTTTTCCCCAAGGTGGACGCGGGACAGTTCATCCTCAACGTCTCCGCGCCGGAAGGCACGCGAGTGGAAAAGACCGAAGCGATTTTCAGCCAGCTGGAGGGGGTTATTCGCGAAGAAATTCCGCCCGCTGAAATGGACCAGATCGTGACCAACATCGGCCTGCCCCACGGCTGGATGGTGCTCTTTACGCCGGTCAACGGCCCGCACCAGGGGTTTCTCCTGGTCAGCCTCAAACGGGGACACACCACCGGGACGGATGCCATCATCGAGCGCCTGCGCACGCGGCTGGCCCGGGAGTTCCCCGGAATGAAATTCTTCTTTCAGTCGGGCGGCATCGTGAGCGACGTGCTGAATTTCGGTCTCCCCGCTCCGATCGACATCAAGATCAGCGGCCGCGATCTCACGACGATCGCCGGAGCCGCCGCACAGATCCGCGACGTCGCGGCCAGGGTTCCAGGGACCGCCGACGTGCAAGTCCGACAGGGCACGGACTACCCGGAGCTGCATCTGGACGTGAACCGGGCCAAGTCCGCCTACGTGGGCCTGAACCAAAAACAGATCGTGATGGATCTCATCACCGGACTCAGCTCCAACATCACGCTGAACCCGGGCTACTGGATCGACCCGAAGTCGAACAATGCCTATTTCGTCGTGGCCCAGTACCCGGAGCAGACCCTGGTCGAATTCGAGGATTTTCTCAACATCCCCCTCGTCGGCACGCAGATCGACCAGCCCGCCGCCAGTACGGGCAGGGATACCCTGGCGTTGCAGCAGACCCCCTTCCCGCAGCGACCCACCCTTCCCCGGGTCGGCCGGGACGGGAACGTTCCCCCCGTGCTGTTGCGGGACCTGATTGAGGTCACCCGCAAGACGGGACCGGAAACCGTGGAACACTACAATCTCCAGCGCACCATGGACGTGCTGGTCAACGTGCCCGGCAACGACCTCGGTCGCGTGGCCGCACAGATTGAAGAGGCCCTCGCCTCCCTGACCCTTCCCCAGGACGTCCTGGTCAGCGTGAAGGGCGAGGTGGACGGCATGCGTTCCGCGCTTAAGGGCTTCGCGGGCGTCCTGCCCTTGGCCATGTTGCTCATCTACCTGGTCATGGTCGGGCTGTTCCGGTCCTATCTCGATCCCCTGATCATCCTGTTTGCCGTCCCGCTGGGATTCATCGGCGTCATCGGGATGTTGCTGCTCACCAACACGTCCGTCAACGTCGAATCGCTGATCGGTACGCTGATGATGATTGGAA
Organism: Nitrospiraceae bacterium; assembly: GCA_041563795.1. Lineage (GTDB taxonomy): Bacteria > Nitrospirota > Nitrospiria > Nitrospirales > Nitrospiraceae > 2-02-FULL-62-14. Next base: position 20,296 of record JBFGRH010000006.1, read on the forward strand.
TTGTCGTCGCCAACGGTGTCCTGCTGGTGGACTTTGCCAATCGGCGCATGTTCGAGGGCATGCCGCCGGAGGAAGCGGTGGTGGAGGCGGGACGGCTGCGAATCCGGCCCATTCTCATGACCTCCCTGGCGACGACGCTCGGGCTGGCGCCGATGGCGCTGGGGCTCGGCGAAGGCAGCGAGACCAACATGCCGCTCGCGCGCGCGGTCATCGGCGGCCTCCTCGTCTCAACCTTCATGACCCTGCTTTTCGTTCCGGTCCTGCACGCGATCGCCCGCCGCCGCACAGGATCCGGTGCAATCGACGCGGCGGAGACGGCGTCCAGCGGGGAGACAGGCTAGCCGTGATGGTGTACGATACTGTCCGGCCACAGGTCGGACCGGTCCAGGGAGAGGAGCACCGCGTGCGCAGTCGGCAGGAAGGGACAATCAGCCCGGTCGTCGTGCTCGTCCTTCTTATTGGCGCGGGCCTGCTGGTGCTGGCCCTCACCCTGTTCAGGGATCAGCCCCCCGACGCCACCTCCGAGATCGCGGTGGAGCCGAATCACGCCGCGCCGGGCACGTCCCGTGCCACGCCCGTCCAGGTCATGAAACCGCAGCGGCGCGACATCGCCATGACCATCACGCTGCCGGCGAACATTTCGCCCTGGCAGCAGGCCACCCTCTACGCCAAGGTGCCCGGCTACCTGAAATGGATGGGAGTCGACAAGGGCGACACGGTCAAGAAGGGGCAACTGCTGGCGGTGATCGACGCGCCTGAAGTGGAGCAGCAGTTCCGCCAGGCGGAAGCGGATTACAGGATCAAGCAGCTCACCTTCCAGCGCCTCCACAACGTCTGGAAGGAAAATCCCGATGTGATCGCCAAGCAGGATGTGGACGTGGCGGCCGCGGAGGCGGAGGGCGCCAAGCATGTGATGGAGAACCACCGCACCCTGCTCGACTACACCAAGGTCGAGGCTCCGTTTGCCGGCGTCATCACCGCCCGGTTTGCGGATCCCGGCGCGCTGATCCAGTCCGGAAGCATCTCGGCCACCCAAACCGTGCCGCTCTACACGCTGATGGACCTCGACACCGTGCGCGTGTACATCAGCGTTCCCCAGGAAGTCGCCCTGCTGGCCAAGCCCGGCCTCCCCGTGACCCTGGCCCGCCGGGAAGCGCCGGGGCAGGATGTGCGCGGCTCGATTACCAGGACCACGGAAGCCCTGGATCCCGCCACCCGCACGCTGCTCGTCGAGGTGGACATGCCGAACCAGGACCGCCAGCTCCAGCCCGGCATGTACGTGACGGCCACGCTGTACCTTGAGCGACATGCCAACGCGCTGGGAATTCCACCCGCCGCCATCGCGACAGGGGCCAACAAGGAATTGGCCGTCTTTGCGGTCGACCAGGGCACGGCCCGCAGGATTCCCATCAAGACCGGCCTGGACGACGGACAGTGGGTGGAAGTCACGGCGGGACTGACCGGAAATGAGGACATCGTCGTGGTCGGCAAGTCCAGTCTGAAGGACGGCCAGGCCGTGGCCCCCTCGCCGTACAATCTTCCATCGGGAAAACCGGCCAGCCAGAAGTACTAGCCACGTCGAAAGCTGAACCAAGGAGGCTTCCATGCGACGCGAGTCCATCATTGTGCCGGGAGTTGTTGGTGTGCTGCTGGCGTGCCTCTTCTCGCTGACCCTCGCCGAGCCGACGAGAGGGGAGGCGTCCAAGCCGCCGGCCGAAAACGGCAAGAAAGACACCCCCCCGGGCCGTTTCCTGGGTCTGCGGGAGGCGATCGATATTGCGCTGAAGAAACACCCCTCCCTGCTCTCGGCCGACGCCAATCTCAAGGCCGCGGAAGCCCGCACCGAACAGACCAAGTCCCTCTACTACCCCCAGGTCTACGCGAATTTCGACACGATGTCCGGCGCCGGGGGCATCAATCCACGATTCGTCGCCCCGGCGGGCGCCATGCTGCGCCAGAACCTGAGCCAGTATGCGGGCGGCGTCATCGCGAACCAGCGGCTGTACGATTTCGGCTTCACGAAAAACCTCGTGGACTCGTCGAAACTCGCCGCCCGCGCCCAGGTGCAGGACGTGACCGCGCAGCGCATGCTGGTGGTCGCGACCGTGCAACGGGCCTACCTGTCCAGCCTGAAGCGGCACCGGCTGGTGCAAATCGCCGAAGAGACGGTCCGCGAACGCGGGGTCATCCGGTCGCAGGTGGAGGTCCTCTATCGGCAGCAACTCAAGTCCAAGCTCGACCTCAACCTGGTGCAGGTCGAACTGACCAACGCCGAATCGCTGCTGGTCAAGGCCAGAAACGACCTCAAGGCCAGCTTCGCCGAGCTGAACCGCGCGATGGGCATCAGCGGGCCGGAAGACTATGTCCTTGAGGACATCTCGATCACGGTGCGCCAGCCCAGGACGCTGGAGTCGCTGATTTCCGACAGCCTGTCCCATCCCGAAGTCTTGCGGACCAAGGAGCTGGCCCGGTCGGCGGAAGCCCGGGTCAAGGCCACGAAGAAACAACACCTCCCCACCTTGTCCGCTATCGCCAGCGCGGGTGACTACGAGACGTTCGACACGAGCCGGAATGAACGAACGGGCGGCTGGTGGACCGCCGGCGCGCTGATGTCGATGCCCCTGTTTACCGGCTTTTTGATCGAAAACCAGGTTCTTGAAGCCTCCGCGCAGCAGGCGGCCGCGGAGTCCACGAGCCTGAACCTCGAGCAGGCGCTCACGCAGCAGGTGACGAACGCCTTCCTGGAGACGGTGACGTTTGCGCAGCAGATCAAGCTGGCGGAGGAACAGGTCAAGACGGCGCGGGAGGCCCTGCAACTCGCCAGGCAGCGCTACAAGCTGGGCCTGGGCTCCATCGTGGAAGTCACGCAATCGGAAGTCGTGCTGACCACGGCCCAGATGAGACTGGCGGATTCGCAATATGACTACAAGATCGCCGAGGTCACGCTGGCCTACCTGGTGGGACGCGCGATGGACTCGAACGGCGAGCTCCCGGCCTCCTAGCCCTCAGGAAGAGGGCCGGCTAGGGAACGGATGCGACCGATCTAGGCGCCTGCAGCTTGGTGAGGTCGATGACGACGTCGTCCTGCTCCAGCCCCCAGACCGCGTCCCAGAAGCTGAACCGCTTCGGAACGACTGCGGTCACCGGATCGAACAGGACATCGAACCCCTTGGGGGCGATCGGCAGGGCCGGATACCGGCGATCATAGACCATCCCGTAGGCGGGAATCCCGTAGATCTCCCGGTGGTTGCTCAGGGTGAAGTGCAGCTCGCGGTGCTGCACGTAGAGGCCGCCGGACGTGATCTGCCGCTTCACCGAGGTTTGGGGATAACTCAGGTAGTAGGTCACGCGTTCCTCCGGCGTCGCCTTCTCCAGCGCCTCCGAGAGTTTCGGCGCCAGCAGCTCGATTTCCTCATCCGTAAACGCCGGCTCAATCTCGGCCTGGCCGGATATCCAGGTGTGCACGGTCAGCCGGTGATCCCTCACATGCACCCCCTTGAGAATCATCGCCATCTCGGTGGCCCCGATCGTCGCCGGATGCGTATGCCTGGTTTCCGGCCGCTCCGGCAACACGCGATGATCCGCCTCCGCACGGACGAAGGTGGTGGGGTCTTCATAGACGATCCGGGAGGGCACATGCGGCACGGCGCAGCCAGCCAGGCAGACGACCATGACATAGGGCGTGAGGCGTGAGGCGATCAGAGAAAGGACGC
>JBFGRH010000007.1:0-22841 GCA_041563795.1 Nitrospiraceae bacterium
CGCGATAAAATTCACCCTGTCTGGAACCGTGCGTATCGAGGCCAAAGGGGAGAATGGCGGAATAAAGGTAACCGTTCAGGATGAGGGCATTGGCATGCCGGCCGAAGCGATCCCTCTGCTGTTCCGCGAGCAGCCGCCAGGCAAGCAGGCCCAGCGCCAGGGGAAGGATGACGAAGGCCGACACTTTCGACACGAACAACAGGCCCATCGACAGGGCGGACAGGACAACCATCGCCGGGGAAGTCCGATGGAGCATGGTCCAGAAAGACCAGGTCGAGGCCGTCAGGGTCAGCATGAACATCATGTCCGAGGTGATCAGGCTGCCGTTCGCCAGCATGCCGGGATACAACACGTAGAGCCATAACGACAGCATCCCACCGGCCGCGCCGAACAGCGACCGCGACCAGGCATAGATCAGCAGCCCCAGGCCGGCCCCGGCGAGCGCGATCATCGCGCGGCCTTGAAGCAGCATGGATTGCAACGGGTTGCCGAGCTGGTAGAAGAATTGCTCCCCGAGTTCGAACTCGAAGCCGTGCCGCCACGCATCCTGGTCGAGGGAGGGAAAGCGGTAGTCGCCGGCCAGCAGAGGCAGGGTGGCCCAGCGTTGCGGCAGGACGCCGTTTTCCGGATGCAGCCGGTAATCGTCCAGCGTCCAATAGCTGTAGCCGGCGGTCACATGCGCAATTTCGTCGAAGGCCGCGGACTTGTCCAGCTGGCTGCTGACCGCCATCACCCAGTACAGGCAGACCAGGACGATGGCCATGGGGAATCCGGTGGCCAGCGCCTGCGCTCTCTCCGGCAGTCTGCGGGGAGGATCGAAGGGGCCGTGCCCGGGGCCGTCAGGGGGCAACGTGAGGCTCCTGCCCGACATCGTGCGAGGGCGCCAGGCCCTCGCGTCGCCTGACGATATACAAGGGCCGCTGCTTGACCTCGTCGTAAATGCGCCCGAGGTACTGCCCGAGCAATCCGATGGCGATGAGCTGGATGCCGCCGAGGAACGCCACCAGCGTGACCAGCGTCGTGAACCCCAGGGGCGCCGTCTCGTAGCCGAGGAGCCGCTTGAATATGTACCACACGCCGATCACAAACCCCGCCGAACTGATCACCACGCCGGCGACCGTCATCAGCTTGAGCGGCTTGTAGGAAAAACTGAAGATGCTGTCCAGCGCCAGATGCACCAGCCGCCGCAGGCTCTGCTTCGGGGCCCCATGCGCGCGATCCAGGCGGTCGTAATACACCACCCGCCGGTCGAACCCGATCCAGTAACGCAACCCGGGCACGTAGCGGTTCCGTTCCGGCAGGCGGTTGAACTCCTCGACCGCCTGCCGGTCCAGCAGGCCGAAGATGCCGGTGTTCGCGGGCACGCTGAAATCGTTCAACAGGCCGAAGGCGCGGTGGAACGCCCAGGTCCCGATGCGGCGGAGGCCCCGATCGCGGCGGCTGCGCCGGGCGGCCAGCACCACCTGCCCGCCGCTGCGCCAGCAGGCCACGAGGTCGGGGATCACCTCCGGGGGATCCTGCAAGTCCCCGTCGATGGTGACCACCGCATCCGCGTCGGCATGCGCCAGGCCTGCCGACAGGGCCGGATAGGGTCCGAAATTCCTGGACAGCTGGACCAGCGTGAAGCGGGGATCGGCGCGACGCTGTTCGACGATGAGTTCCACGGATTTATCCGCGCTGCCGTCGTCGACGTAGATGACCTGCCATTCGGCCCCCTCGACCTTGCCACAGGCGTCCGCCAGCCGCCGTGACAGCTCCGGCAGATTGTCCTCTTCGTTGTAGATGGGAACGACGACGGCAAGCTTCATTTCAGAATTCTCCCGACCGCATCGTCAACGATTCCGGCCGCGTTCGTCATGTATCACACCTCTGTGCCGCGCTCAAGAAATCCGCGGATTGATGGCCGCCAGCAACCGCCCGTATTCCTGTTCCTGCCGCCGGACCATGTCGTGAATGTCGAATTCGGGCGGCAACGAGGCGCCCTTCCGGCCCATGTCGGCCGCCATCGTCGGGTTGGCCAGCAGGGCAATGACCCGGTCGGCCATGCCCTGCACGTCTCCCGGCGCGAGCAGGTAGCCGTTCACCCCGTCATGGACGACCTCCGCGGCGCCGTCCACCCGCGTCCCCACGACCGGCACGCCTCCGGCCAGCGCTTCGAGATAGACCCGCGGGAGTCCCTCCCACAACGAGGTGAGCACGAACACGTCCAGGCAACGCATCACGGCCGGCACGTCGCGGCGCCAGCCGGCCAGCCGGAACGACTTGGCCAGGTCCAGCCGGGTGATCTCGGCTTCCATCGCCCCCCGCAGTTCGCCGTCGCCGACGAACAGGAACTGGGTGTCGGGTCTCTTGGCGGCCACCTTTGCCGCGACCCGCACGAAATCCAGCGGAGCCTTCTGCGCCTTCATGGGGGCCACCATGCCGACGGTTGGCCGGCCCGGCTCCAGGCCCAGCTCCCGTTTCTTCGCCGCGGTATCCACCTCAAGCCGCCTGATCGACGCCACGTCCACGCCGCTGCGGATCACGACACACCGGTTCTCGGGAAAGAGCCCGAGCTCCACGCCGAGTTGCCGGTTGGCCTCCGACACCGCGAAGAACCGGCTCGTCACCCTGGCCGCCAGACATTCCAGCGCGATGAGCAGACGCCGGACCGGAGCCGGCTGATAGCGGGTGAAGCCGAACCCGTGGATGGAATGGATGATGACCGGCACGCCGGCCAGCCGGGCGGCCAGGCGGCCCAGGATGCCGGCCTTCGAGCTGTGCGTGTGCACGATGGCGGGCTTCAGCCGGCGCAACAGCCGCGCGAGCGCCAGCAGCGCGCGAAGGTCGGACAGCGGTCGGATGGCCCGCACCAGCGAGGGCACCTGGTGAAACTCCACGCCCGCCAGGTTGCGGGCCTCCTCGTCGAGCGGGCCTGGCTCGCCGGTGATCAGCACGGGACGAAACCGGGCCGGATCAAGATGCGACACCGTGAAGAGCGTGTTCTGCTGCGCCCCGCCCAGCTCCAGCATGGTGATGATGTGACAGACGGCGTGCGCCATCGTCAGACGGCCCGCAGTTTGCCGGCGAGCTGGCGTCCCTGCGCGATCGCATCCTCCATGGAGGTATGCTCCCACCGGCCGTAGCGGCCGATGGAATGGATGCCCCGCGATTCGAGTTCGGCCAGGATGGCCGGCAGCGCGCGGGCCCGGTGCCGGTCGAACAGCACGTAGGCGTAGCGGATGTCCTTCACGTCGGCCACGACGATCTCGTCGTCCGGGCGGAAGATGCCGGCGCGTTCCATGCCCGCCCGGATCTGCGTGACCAGCTCGGCCGGCTGGGTCACCTTGTCGGGCTGGTGCGAGATTTCGACATACAGCGAACTGCACCCGGGTCGCCCCGCGGCCGGCGAGAAATTCATGGGAAACCCGGCGCGGTAGAACGGATACTCCTGCTCGGGGAAATAGATCCAGTGCTTGTCGGAGACCTGTGCGCGCGCCACGCCCAAATTAACGTTGTAGACCGAGACGCAGCGTAGTCCCTCCGCCGCCTCGCGAATCGCCTTGGGCAGGTCCGTGCACCGGCGGACCAGTTCGGGGACCGGCATGGTGGAGACGAGTGTATCGTAGAATTCCGTCCGGCCGTCCTGGAACCGGGCCCGGCGGCGCCCGCTGTCCACTTCCACCAGCTCGCTGCCATAGACGATGTCCTTCACCCCGGGCAGAAACGCGTTCGGCAGCGCGCTGATGCCGCCCTGGGCGGGGTACAGGAACGAGGGGTTGTAGCCGAAGGCCTTGTCCTTGATCCCCAGCGCCCCGTTAATGACGTCCTTGAGCGAGGGTTTCGGCACCAGCCACGACACCCAATCCGATGTCAGCTCCTCCAGCGACACCTGCCAGAGTTTCTCGTTGAAGGGCACCATGAAATGCTTGGCGAAGCCTTCGCCCAGGCTCTCCAGGATCCATTGCTTGAACGACCGCTCCTCCGGTTTCAGCCCGGAGGGCGGCGCGGTCAGCGTGGCGACGAAGCCCATCAGACACTCGCGCACGACCTCGGGCGGCAGCCCGTGGGTGTTCACCTGGTAGGGATATTCGGTGTAGGTCCGGTAAGAATAGATGAACGAGCGGCGGTCGTGTTTTTCCAGTTGCCCCTTGAGCAACCCCTCGACCAGCGCCTTGATTTCCGGCTGGCGAAAATGCAGGAGGTGGCCGGTGTAATCGAAGGTAAACCCGTCCATCCGGTACGACCGGCACAGGCCGCCCGCCTCTTTTTCCTTCTCCATCACCCGGCAGGGACGGTCGCCGAGGTGGTAGGCGGTGCTGAGACCGGCCAGGCCGGCGCCGATGATCAGAATCATGGAGCCTTGGATGCGGCAGCGCGGGAGGAATCCCGCAACGGCGCCGGCTCGGCCGTTTTGGTCATGTCGATGCTTTTCAACCACAGCGCCGCCACGAGGCCGAGCAGGCCGGTCCCCCCCACGAGGCCGAGGGCGACTTCCTCCGGGACGAACATGGTGGCGATCCCCACGCCGCCGAGCGCACCGGCCACCAGGTAACTCAGCAGGGCCACCTGCGGCACGGACAGGGCCCAGCGGCGGAGGCGCAGGGCAAAATGGTCGGGGCTTCCCAGAAAGACCGGGAGGCCCCGCCGCTTCCGGATGTACATGACGAAGAGCGTATCGAAGATCGGCACGCCCAGCATGAAGACGGGGGCCAGCAGCGCGACCGGGTTGGTTTCCGTGTACTTGCCGATCATCGCCAGCGCGCCCAGCATCAGTCCGATGAACAGCGATCCCGAATCCCCCAGGTAAATCCTCGCCGGGTAAAAATTAAACCGGAGAAACCCCAGCAGGCTGCCGGCCAGCGCAGCCAGCATCACGGCGATCATCATGTCCTCGTTGAGCACCGCCACGACAAAGAGCCAGGCGCAGGCGACCACGCTGACCCCGCCGGCCAGCCCGTCCATCACATCGATGATGTTCACCGCGTTGATGATCCCGATCATCCAGAACGCGGTCAGGGCGATGTCCGCCCAGTCCGGCAGGGCGGCGATCTCGATGCGGATGCCGCTGCGGATCAGCACGAACACCGCGATCATCTGCCCGAAGAGCTTCGGCCACGGTTTCAGGACCCCGAAGTCGTCGATAAGGCCGACCATGACCATGAGCGTCCCGGCGAGCACGAGCCCGAGGACTTCCTGCCGGAACTCGAACGTGAGGGCCAGGCTGATCAGGAAGGCCAGGTAGACCGCCAGTCCTCCGAGGTAGGGCACCGGCTCGGCTTGAAACTTAAGCCGCCCGTCCGGTCGATCCACGACGTTGAACGCGAGCGCCGCCTGGCGCGCCATCGGCACGCCGTAGAGCGACAAGAGCAACGACAGGACGAAGGTCAATCCCAGGACAAACCAGCTCATGACGGGCGGGCCTCCGCGCCGCGCACCGCGCGGGCGCTCAAGCTGTCGTACAACTGCTGATGTCGCTCGACCGCGGTCTGGATTGAAAACATCTTCCCTGCCCGCTCCCTCCCGCGCTGGCCCATCTGGCGGGCCCGGTCCGGACTGGTCAGGAGCGCCGCCAGCGCCTCCGCCAGCGCCGCGGCATCACCGGGAGGAACCAGGAGCCCTGTCTCGCGATCCACGACGAGTTCAGGAATGCCGCCGACCCTGCTGGCCACGACGGGACGACCCGCGGCCATCGCCTCCACGATCGCGATGCCGAATCCTTCGTAGAGCGAGGGACACACGAAGAGGTCCACCGCGGGCAGCACCCGGGCCACGTCGCGCCGCATGCCGGCGAACACAATCCGGCCCTTCAGCCCGAGCTCCGCCGCGAGGGCTTCGAGCCGATCGCGCGCCGGACCCTCCCCGACCAGCACACATTGCCAGGGCGGCAGGCCGTCCCGCCTGGCCAGGGCGGCCAGGGCATGGAGCAGCACCGTCAGCCCCTTCTTCGGTTCATCCAGGCGGGTGACCGTTCCGATCACGCAGCCGCCGTCACGCAGCGACAACTCGGACCGGCTCGCGACGTGGGGCGCACGGAATGCCTCGAGGTCAATGCCGTTGTGGATCGTCACCACTTTCGACGCCGCGCCATCGAGGTGCGCCAGCACGAATTGCCGGACGGCGTCCGAGCAACAGGTAATGGCCTCGGCCCACTGCGCGCCCGCGCGGTCCACCAGCCAGTGCGCCCTGGTCTTCCAGACTTCCACGTCGCGGTAGGACCAGACGATCACCGGCACCCCGGCCAGTCGCCCCGCCAGGGACGAGGCCAGGTTGGCCACTCCGAGAAACGCATGGATGAGGTCGGGCCGTTCCGCGCGGATGAGCCGCGCCAGCCGGTAGAGGACCCGGAGGTCTCCCTTGCCCCACCCATCCAGCGTCGAGACCCGGATCCCGCGCGCCCGCAGTTCCTCCGCCACGACACGGTCCTTCTTCAAGCCGCACACGAGCACGTCGAACCGGTTGCGGTCCAGCCGAGACGCCAGCTCCAGCAACTGAAGCTCCGTCCCTCCGACGCCGAGCCCCACGGTCACCAGCATCACTTTCAGCCGCCCTCGCCCCTGCGCGTCCGCCACGGGATCCGCGACCGCGGCAACCGGTTTCGCTTCCGTCTCGATCATGGCGCGACACCTGTCGCGCCCGGGGACTGGGATGACCGATTGCGCCAGTCCCGCAGGCGCGGCCCGAGGCCCGTTCGAACCCACATCCGTTCGAGGGTGAAGGCGGCGAACAGGATGATGACCGGATCGACCGGAAGACGATACCTGGTCGTGCCGTGCATCACGAGCGTGAGCAGGCAGAAATAGGCGACCCAGAGGTACAGAATCCAGGGCGTCGGCGGGACCCGGGCCGCCAGCGCCATCCCGACGAGGAACAGGGGCAGCAGCCATCCGTAGGACAGCAGGTTGATCAGGGCATCCCGTCGTGGAGTTTGCGTTCTCGGAAACAGACTCCAGAATCGCTTCAGCTTGTGCAACTCCAGCTTCACGAAATCGAGGGGGCGATGGAAGAGCATCTCCGACATGAACGCCACGTAGGCCGCTCGGTATTGCTCGGGGCTCATCGGCTCCGGGTCCACCCAGCCCCCGACGGCATCCGGGTTCTCCAGGATCACGGGATTATTGGCGCCGTACAGGGTCACCCAGTGCGTGGCCACGATCGGGACGAATGAACCGGTCACCACGTAGTTCCGGACCGTCCAGGGCAGGATCACCACCGCCATCCACAACCAGAGCGTCGCCGTGAGCACCAGCGCCCGTTTGCTTGACCGGCACTCGATCCAGACCCAGAAGAACAGCAGCGCGGGGATGAACATGAGCATCGGCCGCGTCAGGCTGGCCACTCCCAGCACCGCGCCCGCATAGGCCGACCGCCGCAGCGAGAAATCCTCCCGCAGCATGGCCAGCGCCCAGAGAAACAGCATGGAGAGGAACAGGAACAGGGTTTCCGACATCAGGATGCCGGTATAGTAGACCAGGTGCGGGTAGACCGCCGCGATGGCCGCGGCCACCATGCCGACCCGTTTCGTGAACAGCCGCTCCCCGATCAGCAGAATCACCACGCAGGTCAGGGCGCCGAGCAGGGATTGGGCCACCTTCACCGCCGCATAACTGTGCCCGAAGAGCAGGTAGAGGATGCCCAGGAACAGCGGGTACCCAGGAGGATGGATCAGGTAGGGTTGGCCGAAGATGGTAAAGCCCGTGCCGGAGGCCACAGAGAGGCCGACCATGTCATATTCCTTCCAGTCCGAGAACGTATCCTGGGTCGGGACCTCCATGCCGATGACCAGCCCATTGAACAGGAGCCGCACGAGCAAGGCCGCGACGAACAGCCAGAGCACCGGGAGCCTTCCGGCGAGGACGCGGCGCAGCGCGTCCCCCCGACCCTGCGAGGCGATGCCGGCCTCCGCCTCGGGGAGAGGTTCCGTGCCGGCGCGCGGCATGTCAGTTGTGCGCCCGACCTGCATGGGCCAGCTCCTGGTACTGTTGCTGCATGCGTGCCATTTCCTTGTCCTGGTCCGCCACGTCGGTGACGATGCTGCGATTCCGCTCCGCCATGGAGGACCTGACGCCGGGGGCCAGTGCCTCGACCAGCGCGCCCGCCAGGGCAGCCGGTTCCAGGTCGACCAGGAATCCGTTCTCCCGGTGCCGGATCAGATCGTCATATTGCGGCAGACGGCTCAACACCGGTACCGCCCCGCAGGCCATGGTTTCCAGCAGGGTGCTCGGCATGCCGTCTGACGGCGGCACCATCACCACCGCATCAGCCATGTTATACCAGCCCGGCATCTCGGCATAGGAAATCACGTCGAGAAACCGCACCTGGTCCTTCACCCCGAGGTCGGAGGCCAGGGCGCGCAGACGCGCCACATAGTCGGCGTCGGCCAGCGCGCCCCCCACCATCAGCAGCGCCTCGGGAACCCGGTGCCGCACGGCCGGCAAGGCGCGAATCACCAGGTCGTGATTGTAGAAGGGCTGCGCCAGCCTGGGGCTGAAAATGACGCGCCGGTCGTCGCCGATCCCCCATTGCCGCCGGAGCGGGCGCACATCGAGGCCGGGCCGGAACCGGTCGAGGTTCACGCCCCAGCCGGCACGGATCACCGGCGTGCCGGGTGGAATCAATGGCCGGACCCGGCCTTCCATGTAGGCCGACTGCACATGCACGACGTCGGCCCTGCGGAACACCCCTCGGGTCAGCGGACGACTGTACGGTTCACGGAACGCGCCCTGTTCCTCCAGCACATCGCTCCCCCAGGGGGTCACGATGCACGGCACGCCGCGCACGAGCGGCAGGCCCCAGGCCAGGCCTCGCAGGTAATGAACATGCACGAGGTCGGGGTGAAGCCGGCGGACGGCGCGCGCCATGTGGATCGTGGAGAGCAGCCGCCCGGCCTTGCGCGAGGGCCAGGACCGGCTGACATCGATCTGCTGAAACGCCGGCGTGGCCTGGGTATCCGACGGCTCGACCGTGACCACCGTCGTCGCATGACCGCGCGCGGCGAACCATTCCACCCACCGCTGCAGCTGGACCGCCCGTCCCGGCCCGATAAAACACAGTCGAAGCTTGTCCATCCGGCTTGCCGAACTCCTTTACTAGGTCCCGCCCGACCGCAGCGACCGGGCGAGCGCTTTTAACTCCCGGACCGATTGCTGGAGATCGTGGTACTGCCTCGCGTAATCGCGGGCCCGGCGGCCCATGTCGACCCGGTGGGCCTTCGAGGCGCAGACCCGCTGGCTTTCCTCGAGCAATCGGTCGAACGACCCCCCGGCGCAATAGCCGATCCGGTGGCGCGTCAGCACCCCGTCAGGATCCACCACCCACGAGAGGATCGGGACCGCCTGCATGGCGGCCTGCACGAACGTATTGGGGAACCCCTCGTAGGTGGACGTGTTGACGAACAGCTTCGCCTCCTCGAAGAACCGTCCGACATTCTCCCAGGCCACGTCTTCGTGGATGGTGACGTTCGGCAGTTCCCCCGCCCGGGCCCTGATGGACCGGCACAAGTCTTCGTGGGCCGCGTCACGCATCAGCACCATCACAAACCGTTCGTCCGGCTGACGCTCGGCCAGGTCCAGGAACATCTCCGGCTGCTTGAGCGGATGGCTCCGTCCAACCCAAAGGACGGCGGTCCTGCTGCCGGCTGATCGTTCCGCCTGCGCGGGGTCCGGCAGGTCATGTCCGGGACGAATGAGCACGCTCGTCCGGCCGTATCGCGCTTTGAGCGCAGCCCTGTGTTCCTCTGTCTGGCAGACAATCGCGTCTGCCAGTCTCACTCCCATCGGATAGAGCCATTTCAACGGACCTTCGACCCTTCCATAGGGCTCAAGATCGGCGGACGAGACGACGACATAGACGAATGGCTTCCGTAGAATCCGGCAAATAGAGGCATAGGCGCCGACCTCAACCCCGGCCCCCGCATGGAGATACAGATCAGCGTCGATGGACGCGAGCCGCACGTACATTTCCTTGAACGCAGCCGCGTAGCCTGCCCATCGGGCCGGCGCCTGGAACCATCCTGCCGCCGGTTCCGATGACACACGATGTCCGGCTCTCCGCTTGATCAGTGTCAGGCGATCATGCCGCTCCGTGCCCGGAGCATCCGACACCGTCGTGAGGACCGTGACCTCGTACGCAGGGTCTTGCGCCAGCTCACGCGACAGGAGATAAAACTGCACCTCCGCCCCGCCGAAGGGGTATCGACTGGCCTGATTGTAGAGTCCATATCCCAGGGGCGAGATGAAGCCTATCCTGACGGGAAGGGATCCAGCCATCCAGCGGGGCCTTTCTCTTTACTTTTAACAGGCAAAGGATACACTCTTCCTCAGCAATTTCCAGGCCTTTCACCGATCTCGGGATGCCGATGGCAGATACGCCTAAGCCCTTGTATAAGAAGCTCCTCCCCCTTCTGCTCACATCGGTGGTCATCGTGCTGGCGGCCCTGGCCGTCCAATTTTTGACCGCATCGAGGCCGTTTATCGGCGGAATCGATTTCTACTACTACATCCTGAACGCACGCGACGTGGCGGACGGAGGGGCGGAGGCGCCTCCCATCCGCTATACCTACTTCCCCGGGGTGTACAGCTTCTGGACAAGCGTCTTCCTCGTCACCGACGGCAGTCTCGCGGCGCTGCAGTGGGCGTATCTCGGCGTGATGGTCGCGAACGGCATCCTCATCGGCTGCATCCTCGCGACCATGACCCGCATCTGGCAGGCGGGCCTGTTCGCCACCGCCCTCTACGTTTTCGCAGCGAGCCGGGTCGAGGGCATGTACGGGGTGACCGAACCGATCGCGACAATTCCGTTCCTCGCCGGGCTGTGGCTGTGGGTGCTGCTGGGTGACACCGGCAGACCGCGCGCAGCGCTGATTGCACTTGCCGCGGGGTTCGGCCTCGCCCTCTTTTCCAAACAACAGGGCGTGCTGCTCTTCCTCGGCCTCCTCGCGCTCCTCCAGGACTCCACCCCTGCCCATCCGTTCAGGCAGCGTCTGGCCGCGGTCGTGGCGGTGACCGGCGGGGCGATGCTGGTATTCCTGGGCGCCCTGATCCTGGAAGGAGGCGGAGTCGAGGCCTTGACCATGGGACTTCGCTTCGTGGTCGAGTATCAGCCGGAGGGATCGTGGGGCGAGAACGTGAGCCGCGCCTATGACGCGACCCAGCCGGTATCCAACCTGTTCCTGTCGGCCTCCGCCGTCTGGCTCGTGCTGACGATCACCCGCCGGAGATTTCCCGAGCTCCCTCCGGCCGTGCTGCCCGTGCTCGGCATTACCGTGCTCTCCGCGCTCGGGTGCGTGCTGCAGTTCTCGAGGCGCGGGCACCTGCATTACGCCCTTCTGTTTCTGCCGTCCGCCATCATTGCCGGCGGTCTCACGCTCTTCATCGTGGCAGCCCTTCTGAAACGGCAGGCATGCCGACTGCCCCGCTACGCCGGGACCGCAACGATCATCGGCATGGCCGCATTCCTGCTCGTCAATTCGGCGGGGACGACGGACTTTGTCCGATTCGTCTCATCCCAGGTCGCTTCGCCGACCCGGTGGACGCCGAACGACGCGCTCCGGCAGACCTTCGCACCCTTGTGCGCCCACATCGAACCGGGCTCCGGCCTGCTCTTGATTCCTCAACGCCAGGACGTCGTCCATTGGCAGTGCCGGACACGCGCCGTGTCTCCGGTGGTGGGCTACAGGTACGGACCGACGGATGCGGCCTACTACCTGACCGCGGCGTCTTCGCCGAAGGCGGCAGCCGTGTTCGTGTTCGCCGAGCAGTCCGGGGACTACGAACGGCTGTATTTCAGGGAAACCGACAGGACGGGCATCATCCAGGACCTGGAGCGGCTGGGCTTCCGCGAAACATTCTCATTCGACATGGGGCAGCTCTATCAACGAATCGGGCGGCAGACCGGGCGACCGGTCGGCGGCGCCGTCCCCGTTACGACCGACGGCGCGCGCAGATCAGAATCGACAGCCCGTACGGAAACGCCACCCGCGGGATGAACAGACGTTCCAGCTCGAAGACGGCGGCCAGCGCGCGGTTCAGAGGAGCCGGGGGAACGGCTATGGCCTGATACGCGGAACTGAACAGGAGCTGTTCGAGCTGTGCATACGCGACCGCGAGGGGAAACAACAGGGTGTTGAAATAACTGCCGTACGTGACGTCCAGTCCGGCTTCGGCCAGCCGGGCGATCAACGCGGGCCGCGCATAGCGCCGCTTGTGCCGGCTGAACTCATCGCGCCATCCCCAGAGCCATGCATACGCCGGCACGGTCACGATCAGCTGCCCCCCCGGCGTGAGGCGGTCGTGCAAGGCCTTCGCCGCCGCGCGATCGTCGTCGACATGCTCGAGCACATCAAGCGCCACGATCAGATCGAACCGGCGATCACCGAACGGAAGCCCGTCCGGCAGCCATCCATTCTCCACGCACGCCACGTTCCGGCTGGAGGCGCGGCCCCTCGTGGCATCCTCCATTTCCACGGCATACAGCTGGCCGTAGGCGGCCAGCACCGGGAGGTTCCCTCCGTTTCCACACCCGACCTCCAGAATCGAGCGAGGCGGGCTCGCCGGCGGCGCGTACCGGTCCAGCACCGACCGCAGAATCGCCCGGCGGCCTCGATACCACCAGTGCGCGTCCTCGGATTCGGCGGCCAGGGAGTAGGCGCGGGCGTCCACGGTGACCTGTCACGTCCGATCGTCGGTCCGCCCGACGACACGCTCCACGACGTACGGCGGGCGCTTGCGCGCCTCGTCGAGAATGCGTAGCAGGTATTCACTGACGATGCCGATGGAAAACAGGATCGTCGAGCCCAGCAACGTCAACAGCCCGACCACGGTCATCCAGCCCAGCGGAGCGGTCCCCATGATGTACCAGCTGGCCAGCAGGAACAGCAGATACAGCAGACTGAGGATCGCGACACCAAACCCCATGACGGAGATGGCCCGCGCCGGCAGGTACGTGAACCCGATCAGGGTATCCATGGTGAACGTGATCTTATTCCATAACCGCCATTGTGAGACGCCCTTCTCCCGGAGTCTGCGCATGATGGGCAGGCGAACGGGACGGTACCCCAGCCAGTAGGTCAGCACGAAGATGGAGGTGTTCTTTTCATTGATCCGGTTCAGATCATCCACCACCTGGCGATCCAGCAGGCAGAAGTCGTATCCCATGGTCGGATAATCCGAAAAGGCGAACCGCCTGATCAAATACCAGTACAGGCCCGAGACGAGCCGGTGCGCCACGTGTTCTTCTCGTTTTTGCCGTTCCCCCATTACAAATTTGGCGCCTCGCTCCCATTCCTTGATCATGTCGGGAAAGATCTCCCACGGCTCC
Organism: Nitrospiraceae bacterium; assembly: GCA_041563795.1. Lineage (GTDB taxonomy): Bacteria > Nitrospirota > Nitrospiria > Nitrospirales > Nitrospiraceae > 2-02-FULL-62-14. Next base: position 13,297 of record JBFGRH010000007.1, read on the forward strand.
TGCAAATCCGCCGAGATGATTCCCACGCAATCGCCGGTGGCCTGACGCAATCCCGCCTGGATGGCGGGAATCTGGCCGAAGTTGCGAGTCAGCTTGACGACGGTGATCGTGTCTGGATGCTGCGCCGCGTAGTCGGCCAGGATCGTGAACGAACGGTCCCGGGAGCCGTCATCGACGAAAACCAGTTCCAACTTGTACGACGGCAGGCTGACCCCCAGGCCCAGCAGCTTGGGAACCGTGTCAGCCAGATTCGCCTCGTTCTGGAAGACGGGAACCACGATCGAGAACTTCCGTGCCATCGGTTCAGGGCCTCCCCGCGGCTGGGGCCGATTGTCCGGTCCGCCACCCCCAGATGTACTGGGGCGCCTCGGGACCGACATGAAACAGCAGGTCGAGGATCGTCACGGCATGGTCAAACGGGGGATGGAACTGCGGATACTCCGGGTATCCCGAATAATCCTTCCAGACGAGCGCAATGCCTTCCTCCTCAAACCGTTTCTCGTCCAGGTACGACCGGCCTGCCGGGCCGGACAGGTACACATCGGCCTGCACGGCGCGCAGCAGGTTGAGGACGCGATCCTGGCTCCTCCCCGTTGCAGGAAAGTCTGAAGATTGCAGGAACGGCGTTTTGATGCCGAGGTGGTCGCGGGCGATGGAGTGCACGAGAAACTGATTGAGTTCCGAGAGACTCCGCCATTCGCGCGCAAGGTAAATGTCTTCAAGGAATCCCTGGTAGTGCCTGAAGAACGGAGCCTTGCCGTACAGTTGAACGAGGGTTTTCCAGTGCGTGCGTTGCCATCGTGTCGACTGAAGCGTGACCTCGCAAATCAACCGCCGCAAATCCGGTCCAACAGGGATCGTCAGCCACTGAGGGCCGGCCGGCGTCTTGACACGGTTCCGGTTTCGCCAGTCATTTTTCGTGAATTGGACGTCATCGTAGAACATGAACGCGTCGGCGTCATGAATCAGGTCGAAGTATCCCTTCCACGGGATGTAATTGGATTGGCAGATCGCGATCCGTTTCACGCCGGCCGGCCCTCACTCGTTCGCCATGAATTCTTCCATCATGCTCGCATAACTGCGCCCTTCATCCGGCCAGCGCGTCGACCGCCAGTCCGGGCACTGTCCGCAGAATCCGTGCTGCGCAAAATCGTTGGACAGATGGGCCTCCCGCAATTTCCGGTAGAACTCGCCGTGCCACGTCTCGTAGATCGTCGTGGACCGGTAGTCGGCGATATAGGATCCGTGGACCCAGTCGGACGGGCAAAACGACAGATCGCCGCGCGCGTTCAGCACGATCCGTTCCCAGGGATAGAGGCACGGCCGTCGCGCCACCTGTTCGTTCTCCTTCCTTCGCATCGAGGCCAGCGGAATTTTCGCCCCCGAGCACGAATGCAGCCGCCTGACAACCACATAATCCACGCCCTGAGCCTTCCAGAATTTCTCGAAGGCTTCTGTCTCGTGCGTATTCTGCGGCATCTCCACGTAGCTCACGACCACCTTCGTCTTCGCCGGAGCCTGCTTGGCGAGTTGAAGCAGCCCGAGGACGTTGGCCCGGGTGACGGCCAGGTCGCCGTTGAGACGGATCTTGGCATAGGTTTCCGGCGTGTAGGCATCGAGGCTGATATCCACCACCGCCACGCCGGCCGCCAGCAGCCGCTCGGCCCGCTTCGCGGTCATGAACGCGCCGTTCGTCGTCAGCGTGACCGGCACACCGGAGTGATGCGCGGCATAGTCGATCATGTCGTAGATGCGTGGGTGAGCGAGCGGCTCGCCGTTGCTGGCGTACCGGATGTACTGGGTGCAGCCCCGGCCGTGCTGCCGGACTTCGTCCACCATCTTCGCGTTCAGATCCGGATCGACGTAGCTGCCGGTGTAATGCTCCGATTTCTTGAAGTCGGGGTGCGGGCAATGAATGCACGCCAGGTTGCAGACCTCGGCGGCATCCACGAGGATTTGCGAGGGGAACCCGGCTGTCAGGCGATCGTAAAATCCGTACCGGGGCGCGGGCGCCAGCCGGCCCGCCGCGTTGTTGGTCGTCATGGCATGCGCTCCCGTTCCATCACCGCCTTGAGGCACACGATAACATATCGGGCGTCGTCCACGGTCATGCCGGCGCTGATCGGCAGGGTCATGAGGCGTGGGGCCACCTGCTCGGTTGCGGGAAGTGAGGCCGGCGTCTCCCTTCCGCCATACAACGGCATGCGATGCAGCGGCGCGTAATGGATCGCCGCGCCGATGTTCTGCGCCCTCAGACCCAGCAGCACGTCGTTGCGGCTGCATCGCAGCTTCTCGATCGGCAGCATGACGACGAACAGATGGCGGGCGTGAGAGGGATGTGTCGCCCCGTCCTGGAACCCCAACGCAGGGCTCACGTCCTTGAGGCCGTTGGCGTAGCCCCGCGCGAGCTCGAGCCGAGCGGCTTCGAACTCCGACAGCCGCGCGAGCTGCACCCGCCCGATCGCCGCCTGCAGGTCCGTGTAGTTCATCTTGTACCCAAGCTCTGTCAGCTGGCCGGAGAGCAACTGGCTCCGGGGATCCGTGTACCGCTTCCACGCATCGTTCGGCAGGGCGTGCTGCCGCAGCGACCGGAGCCGCTCCGCGGCAGCCCCGTCGGACAGCGCGACCGCGCCGCCTTCGCCGGTCGAGAGGTTCTTGTTCGCGTAAAAACTGAAACAGGTCGGGTTGCCCGACGACCCCACCCGCTTCCCGTCGGCGAATCTCGCGCCGAGCGCGTGCGCGGCATCCTCGATCAGGACCACGTGGCGGGGAAGCGCCTTGCGCAAGGCCTCGACATCCACCGCCAGGCCTCCGTAGTGCACCGCGACCACGGCTTTGGTTTTGGACGTCACCCTGGCCAGAACCAGTTCGGGCGTCAGGCAGAGCGTGTGCGGATCGATGTCACAAAAGACCGGCCTGCCACCCAGGTACAGGACCACGTTGGCGGTGCTGCACCACGTCAGACTCGGACAGATCACCTCGTCGCCGGCCTTCACGCCGGAGACCAGGAGCGAGAGGAACAGCGCGGAGGTGCAGGAATTCACGGTCACGACATGCGGGACGCCGACATAGTCGGCCAGTTCGCGCTCGAACGCGATGGTTTCCGGACCCATGCCGACCCATCCCGAGCGCAACACGCGGGTGACTGCGGCGATCTCCTCATCGCCAAAATTCGGCTTCCCGAAGGGCAGGTAGTCCTTGCGCATCATGCGAACCGCCTCACACCCCCATGTCGTCAACATACTCTCGGTGCCACAGCTCCAGCATCAACAATGCGTAGACGCGGGAGCCGTACGAACAGGCCCCGGCTTCCTGATGTTCGATCAGGGCCTGCATCCGCTCCGGCCGGAAATACCCCCGCTGCAGGCTTCGGGTCGAGAGGAGCGTGTCCCGGACGAACTCCCGGCACTCTTCGCGGAACCACCGGTCGATCGGCACGCCGAAGCCCTGCTTGTCCCGGTCGAGGATGCGGTCCGGGAGGATGCCGCGCATGGACGCTTTGAGCAGATACTTGCTCTGCCCGTTCCGCAGCTTGCAGTCCACCGGCAGCGTGGCCGCAAACTCGATCAGCTTGTGATCCAGCAGAGGTGAGCGGGCCTCCAGGCCGTGGGCCATCGTGGCGCGATCCACCTTCACCAGCAGGTCGTCCGGCAGGTAACTCCGTGTGTCGACGGCCAGCAGCCGGTCGAGCAGTTCCGAGGCCGGCGCCTCGTCGAACCAGCGCTCGAGCAGCTCGTCCGACTCGTGCCCCAGGACAGTCGCGCTGAATTCTGGACGGTACAGCCGCTGCTTTTCCTCGGGCGAAAAGTAGCAGATGCGCCTGAGGTAGGTCCGGCTGAAGGGCGCCGTCACCCGTTCCAGCCGGTTGCGCACCCCGCTGCCGGCCGGAAGCGCGGACGCCAGGCGTCCGAACATACGCCGAAGCCCGGTTTCCCTCCCCGCCCCCAGCCATCGCGCCGCGATCCGGTCGAGCGCGTTGAACTGGTAGCGCGGATACCCGGCCAGCAATTCGTCGCCACCGTCGCCGTTCAGCACCACCGTGACGAATTGCCGGCTGAGTTGCGACACATAATAGGTGGGAATCGCCGAGGAGTCCGCGAAGGGTTCATCGTAGACGCGCGCCAGCGTGGGCATGATCTCGACGGCCGACGGCTCCACCACGAACTCGTGGTGCTCCGTCTTGAACTGTTCGGCGACGATCCGGGCGTACGGCAGTTCGTTGAACGCGTCCTCCTTGAACCCGATCGAGAAGGTCTTGACCGGCTGCCTGCTCGCCCGACTCATCATCGCCACCACGCTGCTGGAATCCACGCCGCCGCTCAGGAACGCGCCGAGGGGAACGTCGCTCATAAGTCGCAGGCGAACGGCTTCACCCAGCAGGAACGCGAACTCCTCCGCGTACTCCTCGTCGCGGCGGCGCGGCAGCTTGTGGTCAAACCGCAGGGACCAATAGGCGCTCTCCGAGAGTTTCCCGTCTTCATAGATCAGGGCGTGCCCGGGCAGCAGCTTGCGAACGCCTTGAAAGATCGTGAGCGGCGCGGGAATGTACTGGAAGGTCAGGTAGTGATGGAGCGCGACCGGATCGATGTCGGGCCGTGGCCCCGCCGGCAGCAGCGCCTTGAGCTCGGACGCGAACGAGAGGACGCCGTTCCGGGTCGAATAGAAGAGCGGCTTCTTTCCCAGGCGATCCCGGGCCAGCAGCAGGCGCTGCTTCCGCTCGTCCCAGATGCCAAAGGCGAACATGCCACGCAGAAACTCGACACAGTGGGGACCGTAGTCCTCGTAGAGGTAGAGCAGGACCTCCGTGTCCGTCCGCGACTTGAACCGCCGGGGGGAACGCAGGCGGCCGCGCAATTCCTCGTGATTGTAGATTTCCCCGTTAAAGACCAGCCGGATCGTGCCCGCCTCGTTGGACATGGGCTGGCGTCCGGCCGGGCTCAGATCCAGGATGCTCAACCGTTGATGGGCCAGCCCAACGTGCCCGTTGAGATAGACTCCGTGATCGTCCGGCCCCCGATGACGGATGCGCGCCCCCATCGCGGCAATGGTCCGGCCATCCACCGGACGACGATCCGCCGTGACCTGCCCTGCAATCCCGCACATCCGTCGGCTCCCTCGCGTATCCCGGCCGCGTGTTCACGCCCCGGCCCGCCGCCCCCTGACCGCAACCGGAAAATCCAGAATCTTGATCTCCTGCAACTTCGCTTCCTTGAACCATCCCGCGACCTCGGGCTCCGTATGCTTCCATTGATAGCGGGGGGAATACACATCGAAGGTGTCCATCACGTCCCACGCCAGCCCGCGCTTCTGGTTGCTCGTCGGGATGTAGTTCGTCAGCCGGCCGAGTATCGGGATCCAGGCAAACGCGTGCAGCAACGGGACACACACCCAGCAGAGCCCGTACAGCAGCCGCTCCGGCAATCCGACCGTGAGCGACCGGACGCGGTCGAGACGTTGGGAATAGAGACCGCTCCACATATAGACCCAGATCGCGATGACACCCGCCGGCTTCAACAGCGGGGGCAGCGACAGGAACGCGTCCTTTGTGCTCGGCGTGTGATGCAGCACGCCGATGCTGTAAATCGCATCAAACGTGGCCGGCCGAAACGGCGGCTTGAACACGTCCGCCTGCACGATGTGGATGCCGGGGCGCCGGCCCATATTCGTGTAGGCCGCGTCCACCGCGAAGGAAAGATCCAGCCCGATGACCTCGGCGCCCTGCTCCGCGGCGATCTCCATGAACCGCCCGGTCCCGCAGCCGACGTCCAGAGCCAGCTTCCCCTTGAGTTCCGATCCGGTCAGGCCCGTCTTCATCAGGAAGGTCTTCCTCGACTCGGCATGCCCGGAGAGGGAGTCCACCTGCGTCGTGCGATGCACGTTCCATTGAAACGAGAAGCTCCCGACGTACTTGTCCGTGTCGACGAACCTCGGCACTCCTCTCAGGACCGGGTACTCGCGCGCGCACGACCCGCACTGCAGCCGGCCACGCTCAACTTCCTGGTCTTCGCGGGCTTCCACGGCGAGCGTCAACGCGCCGTGGCATTCCGGGCAGACGAGGTAACGAACCACGGACTCTTTCATTCGCCCGTCCTCCCGGAACCGGCGCGATCCGCCACCAGCCCCTCTGGTCCCGTCGTCTCCCCCACATAGCAGGCCTGGATGGCGGCCGCGGCCCGGTCAGCAGAAAAATATTTTCTCATGCGCTCCGACGCCGCTTCGGCCAGCCGTTTTCTCATGGCGTCGTCCCGCAGGATGTCCAGGACCCTCCGCGCGACCGCGGGTGCGTCTCCGCAGGGCACGACAAAACCGGTCTCGCCGTCCACCACGACCTCCGCGGCACCCCCCGCCGCGGTCGTGACGACCGGCGTTCCGACCACCGCCCCTTCCAGCAGGACATTCGGCATGCCCTCGTTCGTGGAGGTGAGCACGAGCACATCCAGCATCGCGATCACGGCCTTGGCATCCTTCCGCTCCCCGAGACTTTGAGCCCGGCCGTCCAATCCCAGTTGTTCGATCGCAGACTTGATCGACGCCTGCATCGGGCCCCTGCCGACGATCAGGAACCGCGCGTCCGGCTTCTCCGCGCCGATCAGCCGGGCTGCGCGAAGAAACGTGGCGTGGTCCTTCTCCGGAGAGAGCCGCCCGACGATCCCGACGCAGGGCGCGCCGGCCGGCAGACCCAGCTCCGCGCGGAGGCGGTCCCGTTGCACGCGATCCGGCACCCCGCCCGCCTCGATGCCGTTGTAGATCGTCACCAGCTTGTGCGCGGGGACGAAGGCCCACTGCCGGTGCCCCTCGCAGACGGCATTCGAATTGGCGATGAGGCGGGCCTGCAACCGCCCGGTGAGAATGTCGACTCCCCGCTGCCAGCGGTAGTAAAACCACGGCATCCGGTCCGGCCGCTCACTACGAAATGATCCGACAACGACCGGGGTGCCGGCGAACGCCCCAGCGATCGCCCCCAGCATCGCGGCATAGTGCATCCAGGCATGCAGCGTGTGGCATGGCCGGGCACGGAGATGGCGGAAGAGCCGCCACGTGATGCCGACCATCCAATAGTCCATGCACGGATTGAGGTAGGTGATCGGCACGCCCATCTTGCGGACCGCCGGTTCGAAAAACTTGTCCGGCGCATTCAGCGTGACCAGTTCGGGTTCCCACTGCGCCAGGTCCAGATGCTCGAGGAAACTGAGGAGCTGCCGCTGGGCTCCTCCCAATCCCATGGACGGGATAAACAGCGTCAGCCGCCGGCGGCCGGGCGAAATCCGCCGGTTCACGGCGCGGCTCAGCGGATGCGTGCCACGGACCTTGAGCCAGTTGAGCGGTTGTGCCGCAATGGCCAGGAGATACAGGGACACCATGTCGAGCCGCCGTTGCAAGACGCCCCATACCCACACGAGCGGCACGTACACGACACCGAGCATGCCGCACACCAGGAAGGTGCGCGCCCTCCACCCGGCGCGGCTGTATTCCCGGATCCGCCCCCGTCTATTATTATAGGACGCGAAGGTGGCGGTCCTCGCCGCGCCCAGCGCGTGGCGCAACTTGAAATAGCGAATTCCAAACCGGTCATCAAACGGCACGACGCAGAGATCAACCGGCGCCTTCAATGCCTCGTGAGTCGCCAGATGCCACGGATTGCCCGGCAGGGCGCTGACGGCGGTAAAGAGACCCGTGGCCCGCGCCCTCGACAGATCCGGTTCCCTGACCAGGGCGGTGAACCCGGACGGCCCATAACGCGACGCCACCGCGCGCGCGGCGTCGGCGAAGCCCTCGAATTCACCCGTTTGGAGAATGAGCATGCGCATGATTCCGTCGCAGCCTTCCCGGCTCAGGTGGACTGCCTCCCCGGCGTACGGACCGGTCCGGGCTCGCACGCGGTTAGCGGCTGCTCGCCCCGTTTCCAACGAACCGGGTGCTCGAGGACGACTTGATACGGCCGATTGGCGGCCATGACCGTGAATGTGTGCACCCGCTCGATCCGGTCGAAATTGGTGTCTCCGTATGCCAGGGCATCGTCCAGCGTGATCGCAACATGCACCCAGTAGCTGCCTGGCCCCAATAAGAGCGTCTGAAAAATCAGATCGAACCACCCGTCGCCCGGCTCGATACGCCCGGTCTCGATCCGGGAGTCCTTCGAGGAATGACAGGTCATCATCAATCCGTCCATCCGCTCAATCGCCACCGACAGGTTGGGATTCTGGTAGTCGGTCTGCGACTGGTAGCGTATCCGGATCACCAGCGTCTCCCCGGTCAGGAAGCAATTTTTCTCGGCTCCGTGGTCGTCCAGCAACTCCACCTGCACGATCCGGATCTGCGTCGGGTCCGGCACGACCCGGTCTCCCGGCCCGGCGAGGTCCTTCCGGGCCTTCGCACGCAACGCCCAGAGGTCCCGGTTGGTTTTCACGAGCTTCTCGTTCTCCTCCTGCTGCACGGAGCGCAGATACCCGGCGCACACATCACTGGCCGGGCCGTCCGCAACCAACCGGCCGTGATCCACCCAGACCGCGCGCTGGCAGAGGGACCGGATCAGCGTGAGATCATGTGAAACCAGGACAAGCGTCCGGCCCGACCGGTGAAACTCCTGGATGTAGCGGACGCACTTCCCCACAAAATATTGATCGCCAACCGCCAGCACTTCATCGACCAGCAGCACATCCGGTTTGACCAGTGTCGAGGCGGCAAAGGCCAGCCGGGCCTGCATGCCGGTGGAATAGGTACGCAGTCGGTGGTCCATGTGGCCGCCTAGCTCGGCAAATTCGACGGCCGCTTCAATCCGTTCCCGGACCTCCCGTCGGGAGAGGCCGAGCAGAATCCCGCTGATTTCGAGATTTTCCCGCCCGGTGTAGTCCGGATGGAATTGCGCTCCCAGCTCAATCATGGCGGAGATCTGGCCCCGGACTTCGAGTGTTCCCGACGTCGGCGCGGAAATGCCGGCCAGGATTTTCAGCAGGGTGCTTTTCCCGGCGCCGTTTCTCCCGATGATCCCGACCGATTCCCCGGCAGGCACCTCGAGAGACACCCCTTGCAGGGCGTCCACCGTCGAGGCGTAACGCCTCAGGCCGAGGCACGCCCACTCCTTCAGGCGGTCCGACCGGGAGGGGTAGTACCGATAGGCTTTTCTAAGTTCGGTGACCTTGATCGCGTGCATCAGACCACATCCGCGAACATCGTGCGCAGTTTCATGAACACCGCATGGCCGATCAGGAAGCTTGCCGCCGCCCATCCCACCATGACCGCCAGGTGCACCGGATCCGGCGCCGCGTTATCCAGCAACAGCGACCGGTACACGGCGATGATCGGCCACATGGGATTGACGATCGCCAGCCAGCCCCAGCCTGCCGGGACCATCTCCGGGCTGTAGAGGACGGGACTGAGCAGCATCCATAGATTCAAGAGAAACGGAAGCGCGTGGATGACGTCGGGAAGTGTCACAGCCACGGCGGCAGTCAGCCAGCCCAATCCGATCACGAACAGTACCTGGACCGCCACCGCCAACGGGACGGCGGCCGCCCAAGGGCCCAGGCGGCCCTTCATGCCGAGGA
>JBFGRH010000008.1:0-21191 GCA_041563795.1 Nitrospiraceae bacterium
CAGCCGTCAGGCTGTCTCCAAAACAGATGATGAGGGGACTCGCTGGCAACCGCGGTACGCTCCGGCTCATACGTTGAAACGGTTGGCGGAACCGTTACCGGCGGGCTTCGGCCGGCGGCCAGTCCATCTCCACCTGCCGTCCGCAGTAGAAACAGGAAATCCGGTACTTGGCCCGGCGGCGCGGGTTCGGCATTGATGTGAACACGACGGGGGTGTCGTCAAACGGACAACTCGGCTGCTGATGCATCAAATGTTCATCGGCCATGACGAGAACGGCCGCATCGTCCCAGGGGGGAGTCGGCTGTTCACGCCCGCTCAAGCGAGCCTGCCACCCGCATTGCCGGCACCGTGCCTCAAAGACCTTGACCCGGTCACGAATCTGGGACAGGTCCTGGACCTCGACCGGACCTGAACAGCCCGCCTTGACGCAGGCGATCGGCTCATGCTGCAAGGCATGCACGAACTGCTGGTGCATGAGGGACTGTTCCGATGCCATGAAGACCTCACGGGCCCGACCGGCGGTCGGTTCAGGGTTTCTCCAAGCTATCCCGACACGCGGCGGGATATTGCGGGGCTGCGCGAGGAATGTCAAGGCAGACGGCGGCGTGGAAATCTTGACAGGAACCATGAGAGACCGCTATCCTCGCCCGTCTTTAGAACGGTCGCAGGTCTCCGGTGCCCTGAAGTGGAAAGGAGAACCAGTCAATGTCACATACACGTGCGCGGATGAGCCTGCGGGCCCTCGTCGCTCTGGCCGTCTGCGGAGTCCTTGCCGCGTCCGCCGGAACAGGCGGGGCCGCGGAGGCATTCAAGATGGGCGTCGTGGATCCCCAGGCGGTCCTCGAGAACTCAAAAGCCGGACGCAAGGCCCTCGAGGGTCTGAAGGACCATGCCGCGTCCAGGCAGAAGCTGCTCGCCAAGGATGAGGAGGAACTCAAGGGACTCGAAGGACAGTTAAAGTCGCAGGAGGCCGGCCTCAGCGAGGTTCAGAAGAAGGAAAAGGCGGCGCAGTTCCGTACCAAGATCCAGGACTACCAGAAACGCGTCCAGGAGTTTAACCAGGAGCTCTCCGTCAAGCAGAAAGAGCTGGTCGACGAATACATGAAGAAAATCCAGGCGGCCACCAAGGTCGTCGCGGAGAAGAATGGAGTGGCGCTGGTCGTCGACAAGGGCAGCGATGCCACGATCAAGATCGTGATTTACAACAAGGACGCCATCGATCTCACCGAGCAGGTCATCAAGGAATTCGATAAACAGAACAAGTAACGCCCGTCTTCCGAGGAGGCTCCATGAGACCGATCGCGATCCCTCCCCACCCACACGTCCGCTCAGTCGTGATGTGCCTCGCCCTGCTGGGGGCGGGGACCGCGCTCGCGGGCGACTATCAGCCCATTCCCGGCTTGACTCCCAAAGACCGTGCCGTCCTGGCCGCCAATATGGCCGGGCAGGCCCAGTGCAAGAATGCCATGGTCGAAGTGGCCGAGGCCATGAAGGATCTGCCCGACGACGAGATGCTGATCCGGATCAAGGGAACCTGCGAGACGGAGATGGGGAAGCCCGAGGGCAGGGACACCATTCTGAAATGGCTCAAGCTGGCCCCACAGACCCACCCGGAACGGGGCAAGATGCTCGCCCTGCTTGCGAAAACCCAGGCCGCCAGCGAATCTCCGCTGGAGTGGGTACACGTTCCCGCAGGAGAATTCATCATGGGCGCGGCCGATACGGATGCGCAGGCCACGCCTGACGAAAAGCCGCAGCACAAGGTCACCCTCGATGCTTTCATGATCGGCAAGTACGAGGTGACCAATGCCCAGTACAATGCCTTCGTCAAAGCGACCGGTCACCGATTGCCGGAGAATTGCTGCGATCCCAAGTACAACCTCTGGAAGGGCACGGTCATGATTGCCGGTGTGGAGGAACTGCCCGCCATTAACGTGAGTTGGGACGACGCCGTGGCGTTCTGCAAATGGAGCGGCGGACGGTTGCCCACCGAAGCGGAATGGGAAAAGGCGGCCCGCGGAGCAGACGGCCGGCTCTATCCCTGGGGGAACGAACCACCTTCCGGAAACAGGGCGAACTATAGTTTCGACCCGGTCTCCATGTGGGATGGGCCCGCCTCGATCGCAAAAAAGGACCAGTACGAGTTCGGCAAGAGCCCCTATGGCATCTACGAAATGGCGGGGAATGTCTGGGAATGGGCGCAGGACTGGTATGATGCGGACTATTACAAGACCAGCCCTGCTACGAACCCGAAGGGACCGGAGAAGGGGGAGGCACGGATCATCCGCGGCGCATCCTGGAGAAATACGGCCGACATGCTGCGGTCGTCGAATCGCAACAAACACACCCCCACGGAGCGACGCGTCTACATCGGGATTCGTTGCGCAAAGGATTCGAAGTAGGCTCGGACAGGTCAAGCGGCAACGGGCTGGGGCCGGCATCGGCTCCAGCCCGTTCTTTTGTTCACGCCGCCAGGTGAGTCGGGTCAGGCAGGCGGTCGTCGACCGGGCTCAAGAGGATAGCCGGCTTCCCGCCAGGCCCGGATGCCACCCTCCATCGAACAGACGTTCCGGTAGCCCATCTGGCCGAGACTTTCGGCCGCCAGCGCCGATCGGTACCCGCCGCCGCAATAGAGCACGATCTCGGCCTGCTTGTCCGGAATGAGGGTTTCGATATCCCTCTCCAGTACGCCGCGTCCGATATGCCGGGCGCCCTGTGCACAATCCACGGCGAACTCCTCATCCTCCCGGACATCGATGAAGTGTAACGGCTGCCGGCGGTCCAGCCGGGCCTTGACGTCCTCGATCGTGCATTCCCTGATCTTGCGTCGTGCCTGCTCGACCAGCTTGAGAAAGCCCGGATTATGTTTCATGGGATCTCCCCAAAGAGTGATGTTTGCCCGTTGCCCGGTCGCCGGAACGTCCGAGGAATCGGTTCCCGCGAATCATCCGGAAACCCCGCTTGTCTTCGGCCGGCCTCGAACAGTTGCTCGATCGTGCGCCAGTATTCCCCCTGCCCGGTCTGGCGTGCGAAAAACTCCCCCTCGGACAGTTTCCCGCCGCGCACATCCCGGATCCGGCCCACGATTTTCTTCACGCGATCCGGGAACGCCTCGGCCATGCGCTCGAGGAAGACCGTTTCGACGCTGCCGGACAGTCTGAGGAGCGTGTAGCCGGCCGTTCCCGCGCCGGCGCGCCTGGCCTTCGCCAAGATCTCCGGCAGGTCGTCATCGTTGAGGCCGGGAATCACCGGCGCCACCAGCACGGCTGTCGGAATGCCCGCGTCGGACAATCGCTGCATGGCCTCCAGCCGTTTTGTGATGGAAGGCGCCTGTGGTTCCACCTTCCGCGCCGTGCGGTCGTCCGCGAACGGGACGCTGAAATAGACCCGGATCCAGGCCTCGCTGTGTAGACGCTGCAGGATGTCGAGATCCCGGACCACGAGCGCCCCCTTGGTCACGATGCCGACCGGATTTCGGAACTCGGCGCAGACCTCGAGGCAGGCCCTGGTCAGGCCGTAACTGGCTTCCAGGGGCTGATAGCAGTCGGTATTTCCGGAAAAGGCGATTAATTCACCGGTCCATCCCCGCTTCATCAATTCCATCCGCAGCAACTCCGGCGCATCCTGCTTGACGATGATCTTGGAATCGAAATCCGTCCCCGCCCCAAATCCCCAATACTCATGGGTCGGTCTCGCATAACAGTAGGCACAGGCGTGAAAGCAGCCCCGGTAGGGGTTCAGGCTCCATCGAAACGGCAGGTCGGGGCTGTCGTTCCGGCTCAGGATGGTGCGGGTGGCATCGTCGTAGACCTCGACGGTGACAGGCCCCGGGGGTTCCAGCAACTCGCGGTATTCGGATTCGAAGGGATTTCTGGGGTTGGCGATCACGCGCATGCGGTATCGTTTCCGGCTGAGCCCCGCTTTGTCAAGCCGGCGGGCCCGGCCAAATTGACTCCACCTACCACCGATGCTAGAGTGCGCCCGGCCTGAGCGCACGCATGCACGATCTCCGTACCCTCCGCGACAACCTGGACACCATCAAGAGCCAACTCGGTCCCCGTGGCAGAGAGGTGGCCTGGGACGAGTTGCGGGCACTGCTCGACGAACGCCGCACATTGACCGTCGCCGTCGATTCGCTCCGGCATGAACTGAAAAAGGGCTCGGAGGACGTCGCCCGCTTAAAGCGCGACAAACAGCCCGCCGATGCCGCCACGGCGCAAATGAAGGCGCTGGGCGATCGCATCAAGTCGGAGGAAGAGCGCCTGCGAACCGCCGAAGAACGGGCCATGGACATGGCGCTCCGCATCCCCAACCTGCCGCACTCATCCGTGCCGGTCGGGAAGGATCCGGCCGAGAACCAGGAAGTGCGCCGATGGGGAACCACGCCGTCCTTCAGTTTTCCTGCCAAGTCGCACTCGGACCTTGGCGAAGCCCTCGGCATTCTGGATTTCGAGCGGGCCGCGAAGATCGCCGGCGCCCGATTTGTCGTGCTCACCGGTCTCGGCGCCAGGCTGGAGCGGGCCCTGATCAACTTCATGCTCGACCTGCATACGACCCGCCATGGCTACCAGGAGGTGTTGCCGCCCTTCATGGTGAATCGATCGGCCATGACCGGGACGGGCCAGCTTCCGAAATTCGAAGACGACCTCTTCAAGCTGCGCGATGACGAGTATTTTCTGATCCCGACCGCCGAAGTGCCCGTCACCAACCTGCATCGGGATGAGATCGTGCCGGACGACCGGCTGCCGATCCGCTACACGGCCTATACCCCCTGCTTCCGTCGCGAGGCGGGATCGTATGGCAAGGATACGCGGGGTCTGATCCGCCAGCACCAGTTCAACAAGGTGGAGCTGGTCGCCTTTGCACGGCCGGACGAGTCGTATCAGGAGCTCGACCGTTTGACCGGGCAGGCCGAGACGATCCTGCAGGAATTAAAGCTCCCCTACCGTGTCGTCACCCTCTGCACCGGCGACATGGGTTTTGCTGCAACCAAGACCTACGACATCGAAGTCTGGGTGCCCTCCCAGAACACGTTCAGGGAGATCTCCTCCTGCAGTAATTTTGAGGCGTTCCAGGCCCGGCGGGCCGGCATCCGCTACAGGCGAAAGGACGGGAAAACCGATTACCTGCACACCCTGAACGGGTCCGCCCTCGCGGTCGGCCGAACGCTGGTCGCCCTCCTCGAAAATTACCAACAGGCGGACGGCTCTGTTACAATTCCTGCGGTGCTGCGGCCCTACATGGGCGGCGTGGAGAAAATCGTCAAGGGTTAGGGTTGAGGGGACGTGACACGCGGGTATTCTGGCGCGCCACTGCCTGTGGACTGATCATCCGGTGGGTTCTGTCGCGCCAAGGCTTGCGGATCCAAGAGGCGTCGTCGCGCAGCGACACCGCTTCCGGTGCTTGCGTGCCGCGACACGCGGGTACTCTGGCGCGCCACTGCCTGTGGGCTGATCATCCGGTGGGTTCTGTCGCGCCAAAGCCTTGGCGGAGGGGGTGGGATTTGAACCCACGGTCCGGTTACCCGAACTCTGGTTTTCAAGACCAGCGCTTTCGGCCGCTCAGCCACCCCTCCGGATCACGGGACGATTGTGATGGAATTACGGCTGGCAGATTGAAACACGCCGGCCCATGAGATGCAAGAATTCATTGCAGGTTGAAAGGCAGATGTGGCATTGAATAGCGGCACCGGCTGGTAATCAAGGCAGTGGATTACCGGGTGTTCGTCGCGGGTGTTCTGTAAACGACGTGCCCGCCCAAAGAAACAGAAAACCACAGGAGGTGTTTCTCCGTCGCGCGCTCAAAAAGTAGCGCGACGGCCTAGCGAGTTCGGGGGAGAGGTGGCCGAGTGGCCGAAGGCACCGGTTTGCTAAACCGGCACAGGTCAAAAGCCTGTCGCGGGTTCAAATCCCGCCCTCTCCGCCATACCACACTTCGTGTGAGCCGCCGGCTATTCAGGGTTGGACGTGATTGAGCCGGCGGAGAAAACCCACAACTGCTCCAAGATTTGGTATCATCCCTCCTTACGCGCCCGTAGCTCAATGGATAGAGCACCAGACTACGGATCTGGGGGCTCCAGGTTCAAGTCCTGTCGGGCGCACCACTAACGGATCCGGGCGTATCCGATTCAGTCCTGTCGGGCGCACCACCAACGGATCCGGGCGTATCCGCTTCAGCCCTGCCGGTCGCACCGCCAGTTTTCACGCCCACCTGCCGGAGCCATTTGACTAGACGATTCCCCTCCCGGGGGGTATGATTACCTCCAGTGCGAGGGACGAGGTTATGCGACAGGACGAGACTCAGACGAACCCCCACCCCGACTCCTGTCTTCTGAACCTCGCGCGGCTACGCCTCATAGTCCCCGCCTGCTTCCTGCTGTACGTGGCTGGATGTGCACACCAGACCCCCGACCGTACGCCCGCGCCGCAGAAACCACCGGTCATGGAAAAGCAGGTGTCGCCCGGGGCCTCACAGGCTCCGAACGTGGAACAGCCGGAGAAACCAAGGGCCGTTGAGAAGAAGTCGAAGGAGAAAAAGTCAACGGCGGCCTCCGACAGGATTCCCGACAAGAAACTGGAACAGTTGGAAGAGCCCAGCAGCGATACGTTTGTCCCCCCTCCCCCCCTCAAGCCACCCACGTTTGGCGGTGCAGGGGGATAACGAAGCCGATCACGTAACAGATGCGGGATGTGGCGGTAACTCCTTGAGATATTATATGTACTGGACGCCAACCAGCCCCAGGAGTATCCTTTAGCCCACTGTCTGGGAGTGCGGCGAATGGGTCAACCGAATCCGGAAGCCATCCGTACTTTACGGGAAGTTCGACGGTCCCTCCAAGGGGTCGCCGGCTTCCTCGGGCTGTGCGTCATTTTTCTGTTGTCCGGTTGCGCGCAATTCGACCAGCTGATGGGCAAAGTGATGGGCAAAGGCACGGATCCCGTTCAACCGGCTCCAGCCGTTCCCACCCAACGCGCGACTCCAACCCCGCCTGCCGAGCCAGATGTAAAAACCCCCGACGGCGTGCAGCCTGCCAAGGCTGCCACCGAGTCCCTCCCGCAAGCACCGGTGGCGGCTCCGGCGCGCCCTCCCACACCCGCGGCGAGCGCGGCCAGCGAGCCGGAGCCGGAGATCAAGAGCAGCGAGCAGGACAAGACACTGGTCGAAAAAGAGCAACCCTCAAAAGAGAAAAAATCACGTGCGGCCTCTGACAGGAAATCAAAAAAATCCGCGAAGCCGAAACCTTCGACCGAGGATGATTTTCTTCCTCCCATCCCGCCCCCGTCCAAACCCGCTGCCATCGGTGGATCAGGCGGCTGACCAGACAACCAGGCCGTTTAGGACGATCTGAGGGTTCATGCTGTTCAAAAAACAGACATGGCACAGGCCCCATATCGCGGCGCTCATCGGGTGCGGGGTCGTCGCGCTGGCCATCCCCAGCCTGGTCGAATTCTTCTGGCCAAATCTGCTGGAGCCCATTGAGTTCAAGGCCGTCGATATCCGGTTCACGCAGCGCCCGTTGGCCAACGTCCTGAAACCGATCCCCTCGCCGATCGGCTCCGCGGACACGATGTCGGACGCCATTGTGGCCCTGGATTACGATGAAAAGGCCGCCCGTGAATTCGGGCTCGGCCGCTGGCCCTGGGACCGCCGCGTCCATGCCCAGGTATTCGACATGCTGAAACAAGGCGGCGCGCGGTCGGTCCTGGTGGATATCGTCTTTGACTATCCGGTGAAGGACCCGGCAGAAGACAAGGCCATGATCGATGCCACCAGGCGCGCCGGCAATGTCATCTTTCCCGTCGTCTTCAAGGAAGTTGAAGGACCCGGTACGGAAGAGTTCTTTTCAAAGGCCCCCCGCCATCTGATCCATGCGGAGGTGGAGGGATTTGGACACATCCCCGGCGTCGGCGAGTTGAGTCTTCCCCTGCCGGGCCTGGTCGAGGCCGCCGCCGGCCTGGGACATATCCAGAGTACGACCGTCGGCGGAGCCATGCGGAGGACGCCGCTGCTCTACGCCACGAAAGGGGGCTTTGTCCCTTCGATGGCGCTGATCGCGGCAATTCACGACCTGGAGGCTGATCCCACGTCGATCCGAATCGAACGTGGCAAAGCCATTCGCCTCAAGCCGAGACTGTCCGATGAGATCGCCATCCCGATCGACGGCGACGGGCGGGCCTGGATCAACTATGCGGGCTTATGGGGCAAACGCTTCATCCACTATCCCTACAGCTGGGTGCTCACCCAGTTGAAGACACCGGCCTACCGGGACCGCGTCCTGAGCCTCTTCAAGGACAAGCACGTGCTGCTATCAAACCTCACGACCGTGTCGGGCAGCGACGTGATCGCCACTCCTTTCGAACACCAATTTCCCACCAGCGAAGCCTATTTGCATATTCTCAACATGATCCTGACCAAGCAGTTCCTGCGCAATGCCACCACCGGCGAGCTTGTCGGCTGTTACGCGATCCCCATCACGCTCCTGACGGCCTCCGCCCTGGTCGGGGGTCCCATGGTCATTATTCCGACCTTTCTCCTCGTGGCCGGCTCCTACGCGTTTCTCCTCCAGCACATGTTCAACACCCAATCGGCCATTTTGCCGGCGGTCGTCCCGCTGTCCTCGCTCATTCTTGGGATGGTCTTCCTGCTGCTGACGCGGTTCTTCATCGTCGACCGCGAACGGGTCCGTTTCCATTCCGTGCTGGGCACGTGCCTCCCTCCCCACACGCTCAAGATCATCAAGGAGAGTCCGGGGACGATGGCGACGCTGCTGGCCGGCCACAGCCGCGAACTGGTCATCCTGTTCGCGGACATCAAGGGATTCTCCGTCTATTGCAAAAAAGCCGACTCGCTCCAGATTCAGCGGGTCTTGCGCGACTACCTGACCGCCATGACCGTGGTTATTCTCGATCACGGGGGCACGCTCGACAAGTACATGGGAGACGGCATCATGGCCTTCTTCGGCGACGCCGAGCCGGAGGGAGAGGGGGACGTGGCGGAGGAGAACCGCGTCGAACGCAACGCCGCCGCCGCCGTGCACGCCGCCCTGGCCATGCAGCGGAAAATGGCCGAGCTCAACGCCAATTGGATGAGTCTGGGGCAGGAACCCCACCTGATCCGCATCGGCATCAATACGGGCGTCGTGACGGTGGGCAACCTGGGCACGGAATATCTGATGGATTACACGGTGATCGGGCCGGAGGTGAACAAGGCGCAGCGGCTGGAGGGCGCCGCGGAGCCGGGGGGCATTCTGCTTGCCCGCCGCACCTACGCGCTGGCGCGCAAGCAGGGGGTCATCCCGGAGGACCTTCCCCCCAAAGTCGTCAACCTGAAGGGGATCGGCGAGGAGCCGGACGTGTATCCTGTTCCGCCGGAGATTGTCGCCCAGTTGACCGCGCCGGCGCCGGGGTCCTGGAAGTAACCGCCACCGCGGGTCGGCCTGGTCAGGGAGCAGTCTTCTCCAGCCGCTTCAGCGCCCGCATCATGGCCGGATCGCTCAATCCCACTTCGCTCAGCGCATCGATGAGATGCAGGCCCTTGCGGGCGGCCAGGTCCTTCGCCTTGGCATACTGGGCCTGATTGAACCGGGCCACCGACGGCTGTCCGTTGACGATCTGACAGGCGAGGACCTCCCCGCCCACCTCCAGCGTCCCGCCCCGCTCGATCAGCTCCCGCGCCTGCGCCACCGCGATGTCGTGCAACTTCGCAAAGTCTTCGATGCCGCTGGTCTCCACCAACCGGCCGTCTGGCATGATGCACGGCCGTTTGAAATGCGGCGACCAGTCCTTCCGGAAATCGATGTACTTGATGTCGCCCGCCTTGGCGATGGCGCGGTCCAGCTTCGCGTAGTCCAGTCCCAGGTTCTTGAGCAGCAGTTTCTCCTGGAGCTCCTTGGCCAGGGTCCGGTGAAAGACGCGCCAGGCGGCGTCCTCCAGGGTCAGGCCATAGGCACGCCGCAACTGCTCCGCCTCGGCATATTGTTCGACGTCCAGTCCCCACGTCATCTTCGGCCCTGCGCCGGACGCCTCCAGGCGGCAGGCAAAGGCGCCGCGCGTCACCAGCAACCCCGTCTGAGGATAGGTGTAGATCCCCCCGTCCCTCAGCAGGCGAAGCATGTCCTCTTGCGGGATCGCATGGCTCTCCCCGAGCACGCGCGCGTGCGCGTCAAGATCCTCCGGTTCCGTCATGGCGCAGGCCCAGACGTTTCCCGGCGGATCGGACTCGCTGTAGTCCTCGATGATGTTGTACAGGGCCGGGCTCTTGGCCGCCGGCGGTGCGCGTTTTTTTATCTTATGCATGGGTGCCCCGTGGTTCGTGATGCCGTGTTAGCGCGGGATCGCCCCGGATGTGACGGCAGGCGGCGTCGTCGGGGGCAGGGCCGGGGGAACCGGCTTGCGCGGGCAGACACCGCCTGGCGGGCTGTCCGGAGGACAGGCGGGCAGCTTCTCCACGATCTTCTCCTCAGCCAACTCTTCAACGGGAACATTGAGTTGATCACCGACCTCGGTGTCGCCGATCGCGCGTTGTACGGCGGTCGGCGCGGCGCCGGCCGATGCCGCCGCCGCGCCCGGAGGCTGGCCGGCCGGTGCGATCGCAAAATACCCAGGGTCGAGGATCACGACCTTCCCCTGGGCCGCAAAACGGACCGGTCCCGCGCTCCCGATATTGGCCACGCCCGTCTCCCGCTCGTTGCTCCATACCACGCAGTACGCCGTATTGGCA
Organism: Nitrospiraceae bacterium; assembly: GCA_041563795.1. Classification (GTDB taxonomy): domain Bacteria; phylum Nitrospirota; class Nitrospiria; order Nitrospirales; family Nitrospiraceae; genus 2-02-FULL-62-14. Next base: position 10,720 of record JBFGRH010000008.1, read on the forward strand.
ACGATGCTGGCCGTCCCTGTCCTGATCGTAAACGTCGAGCCCGCGCCTGAAAAGTCGCGTCCCACCAGCGCCCGCACCGTGCCGCGCGTGAGGAGGACCGTCATGCGGCGGACATGCTGTGCGGAATCGTGCAGGTACTCTGAAATTTGCGCCTGCGTCTGCGGCCCCAGGGTCAACACCGTGTCATCTTCAAACAGGGCCTGGGCCCGCGCCCCCTCGCCGGTCTGAAGCGTGTCCGCCAGAAGGAGGGCCTGCCGCGCTTGCATGGGCCGGGCCGTGGGGACATTCCCATGCGTCACCGTGGCGGCCCGCTGGATCACGGTGACGGTGCCGATGGCCTCGGTTTCCTGCTGCGCCCAGGCCATGCCTACGAGGCCCAGGGACAGGCCCGAGGCCACCGTCAGCTCAAGAATGTGTCCGCGTGGCCCGCGCATATCAGAACCGCCCGGTGAGGATGAACGAACAGACAGTCCGGTTATAGTCAAACGCCGTGAGATTGGACTGGTCCCGCGTATAGGCGTACTGGAACGACGCGGAGAGCCACTCCGTAAAATCTCGTCCGATGGTCCCCGTCACGGTCCATATGTTATCACGGCGCTTGAATGTCGTGAGCGCGTCGAGTGCGCCCGCCGCAAACGAGGTCGGGTTGTCATAGTTCATCCAGTAATAGTTGAAGTCGACATCGACCTTGTACGTCAGGATCGCCGGCAATCCGACCCCGGCGCTGAGCCGATGCCCGTGGTAGGCCCAATCGGCGTTGGTCTGGTTCCCGATGACGGCAACCGTCGGGGATCCCCCGCCGGTTCGGTCCGTGTCGTACGTATACCCGAGCCGCACGTTCCCCGTATTGTCCGCGAAGAGAAAATACTGGGTGGCGCCCGCGAGCCAGTTCTTCCCGTCGCGGAAGGAGTTTCCCTGGAATCGCGCGTCCTGGAAGTCCTTGGCCTGGTACCGGAATTGGACCTGCGTAAAGGCGTGATAGCCTTCCGAGAGCGTGAACAGCGGCTGGATCGTGTGCGACGACAGGAAGGGCAGCCGCCCGACCTTGATGTAATCGAAGGAATACTGCGCCCGCGCCTGAAACGGTCCGAACTGGCGCTGCAGGAACACGCCGGGCGTGTGGTTCTCGACGTCGAACCCGCTCAGCGTGCGGTGAAAGCTCTGGTAGACACTGTAGCTGGCGCCGCCCTGCCAGATCTCGGTTTGGAGGGGACGGTATTCGGCCCGCCCGAACATCGCGGTCCGCAGATCATGTTTCTGTGAAATGCCGCTCGTGCCGTGCGGTGGGGAGGAGCCGAGTGGGAGCAGCACGACGTTGTTGTCGTACTGCTCCATGATGGTGAAGCTCAGGTCCCACCGTTTCGGTCCTGCGCCTGCTCCACCCCCCGCCTCCTCCAGGAACTGCCGCGCCGAATTGACCAGCTCGGAGCCCGGCTCACCGACCTGCAGCACCGCGTTGAATTCTTCACGCGCTTCTTCCAGCAGCCCCCGCTGGTAATAGGCGATCCCGCTGTAATAGTGACTGGGGGCGGCCAGGTCCTGGCTCAGGGTCCTGGCCCGGAGGAGCCGGCCGGGCGACAGATCGAAGGCGCCTTTCTGGTGATAGGACAGGCCCTGGTAGTAGAAGACCAGGGGATCGGTCGGGAGGTATTTTTCCGCCTGATCCAGGCTGGACAGGGCCTCCGTATACCGGCCCCGGTTGTATTGCGCCATGCCGAGGCCGAGCCAGGCGCGCCCGTCGGCCTGGTTCTTCTGCAGCAGCTTCTGGAAAATCTCCTCGGCCGCTTCCGGGCGTTTCAAACGCATCAGCGTCTGGCCCAGGTAAAAGCTCGCCCGGCTGTCGCCAGGATTGGCCGCCAGCGCAGCCTGGAACAGGCGCTCCGCCTCGCTGTACTGGCCGCTGCTGAAGCGAATGAGCCCCTTGGCGATACTCAGGTCGTAGGCCTGGGGGTCGAGGGGCGTCTGGGCGAGCGCCGGGGAGACGCAGAGGAGCAGGCAGAGCCACCCCAGCCGCAGCCCCGGCAGACGCACCCGGCCGGGGTTGGTGTGTGTTCTCCACCCGTCCCGCATTCGATTGTCGCGAGCTGGCTCACCGTCCATCGCGGCCGGTCATTTTTCCGTCATCTCGATGACTTCAGCCGTCTCGGCATCTTCAATCACGATGGATGCTTCGCCGTGTCCCAGCGAGGCGATCCCGTAGATGGCCACCGGCTGGGCCTTCCCCTTGACCTTGACCGTACTCAACCGCCGCAGGTTCACCCGGCCCATGCCCTGCCGCACGTCCGAACGCATCTTGTCGGTGCCGGGTCGTTCCAGGATGGCCTTCAACCGTTCGGCGGTGTATTCCGTGAGGACGACGGGCACGTCAAATTTGCGGGTGAGGCCCTCCGCCCTGGCGGCCAGGTTCACGTGGTCGCCGATCATCGTGTAATCCATTTTCTTGCCCTCGGCCCCGATGTTTCCCACCAGGACCTCTCCCGTGTTGATCCCGATCCCGCTGTCCAGCGCCGGGAGACCCCGGGCTTTCCAGTCCTCCTGCAGCTCCGCCAGCCGTTTGCGCATGTGCAGGGCGCATTTGAGCGCCAGGGCCACGTGATCCGGCTGGTCCAGGGGGGCCCCCCAGAACGCCACCACGGCATCGCCGATGAACTTGTCCAGCGTGCCGTTCCAATGAAACACGACCTCGGTCATGGCCGTCAGGTATTCGTTGAGCAACGGCACCACCTGCTCGGGGGGATGTTGCTCGCAAAAGGTGGTGAACCCCTTGACGTCCGAGAACAACATCGTCAGTTCCTTGCGTTGGCCTCCCAGTTTGGCCTTGGCCGGATCCTTGATCAATTCCGCGACGATGAGCGGATTGACGTAACTCGAGAACATGGCGCGGACTTCCTTGGCCTGCTTCTCCTCGGTCATGAATCGCAGCACGGTGACCGAGACGAACACCACCATGATCGTGAAGAGCGGATAGACCACGGCCAGCAGGAGCCCCTGGGCCACGAACAGGTACTGCGCGACCGCGGCGTACCCCACGAAGCCGGCGGCCGCCAGCATGGCGCCCGGCAGCGCGCCCATCTTGGGCAGGAGCAGGCCCAGCCCGAACCCGAAGAGCAGGATCAGCAGCAGGTCGATCAGCTTGTCGTAGACGCTTTGATGGAGAAAATGTTGCGTGAGGATGTTCTCCGTCACCGTCGCATTTTTTTCCACACCGGGGAAGTTGGCGGAAAACGGGGTGGCTTTCTGGTCATAGGTGCCCAGGGCCGCCGTGCCGACGAAGACCGCCTTGCCCGCGAACACGTCCGGCGGCACACGGTCGTGGATGACATCCGTCGCGGAAACATACTGGAAGCTCTGTTCCTTGCCCACATGGTTGATCAGCATCCGGGCCTTCTGGTCGGTCGGGATGAGGGTATGGTTGAGGCGGACGCCCTCGCCCAGGGTCAGGGACATGCGGTCCCTCGGAATATCGAGGTACATCCGCGCGACCTCCAGGCCCAACGACGGGTAGTAGTCCCGGTCGTCCCCGTAGCGCACGGCCAGATATTCATAGCGCGTCACGCCGTCGCGGTCCGGGATGGAATACACGTGCCCCAGGCTGGCGGCGGCGTCGGCAAACCGGCTGAGCGGCGGGATGGCCCCCGTGGCGCATTGGGGCTCCAGCGCCTCCCCGCTGCTGGAATTCCTCACCAGCATGAACAGGGAGCGTGTGATGAATTTGGGCGGGACCATCTCGACCGGCTGGCAGGATTCCGACACCGGCACCACGAGCGGCAGCGCCAGGACCACGTTGCCGGCGCCGGCGATACTCCGCTCAAACTTGGTGTCCGTATCCGATTCCTCGAGTTTCTTGTCCAGGATGCCCCGAAATTCTTTCGGCGCGCCCGCCGCCTGCGCCCTGGTGCGGACATCCTGCAATCCGCGCTTGAGCTCCGTGACCTCCGGCTCGGCGTAGATCACGTCGATCCCGATGACCTTCGCCTTGTGACGCGCGATGCTGTCCACCAGCCGGGCCTGCACGGACCGCGACCAGGGCCACCGCCCGATCTCCCTGATGCTCTTCTCATCGACCGCCACGATGACGATCTCGGGCGCGGCGGGGCGTTCCCCCCGGAAGACGCGAAACCGGAGGTCAATCGTCGTGTTTTCGATCAGCCGGAAGGGTGTCGAGAGCAGATCAGGCTCACCCCAGGCCAGCAGGGCCACGGCCAGGGTGATGCCGCCCGCCATGAACAGTCCCAGCTTCTTGATGTCTTGGGTCTTGCCCAGCCAGACGCGTGCCATACTCAGCCGGTCCTTCCGATCGTCAGTGCGGGGGCGGGTGCCATGCCCGCAACGGCGTCTGAAACGGGAGGCGCACTATCGGTGCAGGAGGGGTGGAGCGTGTGGTGACGGCGATCAAGCCCACATCCGGTTACGATGTCGGATGCCGGAGGTAGAAATACATCTTCACGCCGGCGGCTTCGATCAAGTCCCCGTCCTTGAGATCCCGATGGCCCTGGACCGGCTCGCCGTTCACGAGGATTTTCTTGCTTTCCCCTGAGAGGCTGATGACATACGCCGTCTCATGACGGCTGATCAGCGCGGCCACCTTGGGCGCGAACCACCCGGTCAGCCTGACCACGGCCGAGTCCTGGGAGCCGACGATGGACACGCGGGCGGGGAGCTTGTACTCGTTCTTGTCGGTCTGCCCCGCCACCACGAGCAGGACGCCGATCTTCCCTCCCGGCAGGGCGTCCTTCGATTCGTCCGTGAATCTCGCCGCCCGTACATCGACAGCTGGCGCGTGGACCGTCTTGTCCCCCTCCGGCGCGAGCTCCGCCACCGGCTTGGGTTTGCCGGTCGCCGATTCATCCTCGAAGGCCAGGATATGCTTGCCGACGCGAATCTGATCGCCCGGCTGCATCCGTTGCTTCGCGACCTTGGTCTCGTTCAAGAACGTCCCGTTCGTGCTGCCCGTGTCCTCGATGAAGTACGTCCCGTTCTCCTCCACCACCCGCGCATGGTGGCCGGACACCGCGAGGTTATCGATGACCACGTCGTTATCCATCTTCCGGCCGATGGTGATCACCGGCTTGTTCAGGGGGATGTCCTTCAGCACCATGCCGCTGAATTTAAGCAATAACTTGGCCATCACTCACCCTCACCCGGCCATCCCGTGCATCGCCGCGCGCAAGTCCCTCGCCATCAACTCCCCCATCGGGTACCGCTCGTCCAGGTCCCGCCGCAGGGCGCGTTCGAGGATCGCGTCCACCGCCGGCGGCACGTCGGCGCGCAGCGTGGACGGAGCCGGCGGCACGTGCGTTTCGTGAATCCGCAGCATTTCGGAAATGTTCCTGGCCTGGAACGGCCGGACGCCGGTCAACAACTCATAGAAGACCACGCCGAGCGAGAAGAGATCCGACCGCCCGTCGACCTTGGCGCCATACAGCTGCTCCGGGGACATGTAGTTCGGCGTGCCGAGCACCACCCCGGACTGCGTTTGCGTGGCATCCAACAGCTTCGCGACTCCAAAGTCCGTGATCTTAATGTCGCCGTTCGACAGGATCATGATGTTTTCCGGCTTGATGTCCCGGTGCACGACGTTCTTCGCATGCGCGTAGGCCAGCGCCTCCGCCACGAAGGCCGCGATCTCCAGCGCGCGCTTCACGGACACGGTTCCGCGCTTGGCGCAGAAGTCCCGGAGCGTGAGGCCGTCCAGCAGCTCCATGGCAAAGAAGGCCGTCCCGTCATCCTCGCCCGCGTCATAGACCTTCACGATCGCCGGATGGACGAGATGCCTGGCCGATTCGGCCTCGCGGAAAAACCGGGCCTTCATGTCGGCGAGTTCATTGGCATCCACGCCGCCGGGTTTGAGGGTCTTGAGCGCCACCTTGCGATGCCCGACAGTGTCGCGTCCAAGATAGACCGTCCCCATCGCGCCGCTGCCGAGTTCCTTCAGGATTTCGTACCGGCCGAACTTCAACGCCCCGTTCGGCGCTCTCGGAGGCGGCGAGACCGGGGCGACGTCGCCATCCTGGAACACCACCACGTGCTTGCCGATCAGAATCTGATCGCCGAACGTGAGCTTGTGCTGGACGACTTTCTCGCCGTTGAGGAAAATCCCGTTGGTGCTCCCCGTATCCTGGACCACGAAGCCGTCGTCAAGGCTGGCGATCCGCGCGTGGTAGCTGGACACGGCCAGGTTGTCGATCACCAGGTCGTTGTCCGGCTTTCGCCCGATGTTCACGACCACGCCGGTCAACGGGATCTCCTTGACGACCTTGTCATTGTATTTGAGCACGAGCTTAGGCATGGGCGCGTATCCGCATCCGTCGCAGGGGCCTAGGTGGTGACACGTTTCATCAGTTCCTGCCAGACCCCCGCCCCGACTTTCTTCACCTTGATGACGATGACGGTCGTGTTATCCTCTCCGCCGGCGGCATTGGCCATCTTGATCAACCGGTCGCAGGCTTCCTGGGGCTCTTTCTCCTCCCGCAGGACCTTCAGGATCTCCCACGGCTTGACCCCCTTCGTCAGGCCGTCCGAGCACAACAGGATGACATCACCTTTTTCCAGTTCAATCTCATCCAGGTCGATGACGAGCGATTCCTCCACTCCCAGCGCGCGCGTGACGATGTTTTTCTGCGATGATTTCTCCGCCTGCTCTTCCGTCAGGATCCCCTGGCGGACCTGCTCGGCGACCAAGGAGTGGTCGGACGTCAGCGCATGGATGTTCTGGCCCCGGACCAGGTAGATGCGGCTGTCGCCGGCATGCGCCACGGAGAGCATCGGGCCGTCGAGCAGGGCGCAGACCACCGTGGTCCCCATGCCGGACTGCCCCGGCTTGCTCTGGCTCGCCCCGTTCACGACCTGGTTGGCGAGGCGCAGGGCGCTGGCCAGCCGGTTGGTTTGCGGCGACAGCTTGGGATTCATGGCGCCGATGAACGGCAGGGAGCCGGAGGCCCGCGCCTCCGTCATGTGCCGCTGGATGATCTCGACGGCCAGGCCGCTCGCGATTTCCCCGGCATTCCGCCCACCCATGCCGTCGCAGACGATGAACAGGCCGAGCTTCGGGTCGGCACAGAGGCTGTCCTCATTATGCTCCCGCTTCAGACCGACGTCCGTCTTGGCGCCAAACTGAATGTCCATGAACGTATTATGATGGCTAGCTGGAAAGTCCCTGCATGACGGTTCGAAGATCCTGGGCCATCTCCAATCCCCGCTGGTAGCGCTTGGTCGCGTCCTTTTGCAAGGCGCGATCGATCACCCCTGCCACCGCCTTGGGCAGGTCCGGACGCAGCTCAAACGGAGAGGGGTGCGGCTGATTGGCGATGACGTACATCAAAGTGGCTACGCTTTCACCCTGGAAGGGGCGCTCCCCCGTCAGCATCTCGAACAGGACGATGCCGAGGGAAAAGAGATCCGAGCGTCCGTCGACCTTGGCGCCGGACAGCTGCTCCGGGGACATGTAGCTGGGCGTCCCGAGCACGATCCCGGTCTGCGTTTTCACCGACGTGGTGACGCGGGCGATTCCGAAATCCGTCACCTTCACCGTGCCGTCCGGCATCACCATGATGTTCGCCGGCTTGATGTCGCGGTGCACCACGTTCTGGCTGTGCGCGTAATCGAGCGCCTCCGACACCTTCGTGACGATTTCCAGCGTCCGCTTCACGGGCAGGAGATTCCGCTTCTTGCACAAATCCTTCAGGTCGACCCCGTCCAGCACTTCCATGGCGAAGTACGCCAGGTCCTGCTCTTCACCGGCGTCGAAGATGGTCACGATGTTCGGATGCGACAACTTGCCCGCCGACTCCGCCTCGCGGAAGAAGCGCGACTTCACGTCCTGCAGTTCCTCGGCTTCCACCTCGTCTAGGCGCATGGTCTTGATGGCGACCGACCGGTGAATCTTGGGGTCCTTCCCCAGGTAGACGATGCCCATGGCGCCCCGGCCCAGTTCCTTCACGATTTCGTACCGCCCGAGAGTGGGCTTGATATCGCTGCCTTCCGCCAGCAACGACCCGGAGGACTGTCCCCCTCCGGCGCCGCTCTCGGCCGCGATCAGCCGCTTCATGCGAGCGGGAATGTCCTTGTAGGCCTTGTCCTTGGTCGCGATGTGCTGGTACACGGACAGGGCCTTGCTATGCATGCGTTTGCGCTCAAAATCCTGGCCCAGGTTGTACAGGAGTTCCTTCATGCTCTCGTCGATGGGGCAGGACCTGAACTTGTCGAAGGCCAGTTCAAGCATGCCCTGTCCCTGGAAGGTCAACCCGAGCATCCGGTTCGTTTCGGCCGCGGCATCGGAGGCCCCGGCGCCACGCTCGGCCAGGAGCGCCCGCTTCGCGGCGATGAAGGTATAGCCCAGCACCAGCATGAGCGTGGGGTGGACCATCGTCAGGACGTAGCCCCTGGAGGCATAGGCGATGATCACGAACCCGAGATAGCTCGCCAGGATGGTGCCCGCGACGATCCCCGACCACTTCGCGCCCAAGCGGGGAAGCGCCAGCACGACGAAGACGCCCACCAGCAGAATCACGCTCAGCTCCACCGCCGGCCCCCAGCGCGGGATGGTCAGAAAATTCCGGCTCAGCATGTTCTGGATGATGTTCGCGGTGACTTCGATCCCCATGAGTCCCGTGCCGGTCGGCGCGTCATAGAACATCCCGCCGGCCGTGGCAGCCATCGGCCCCACGAGCACCAGTTTTCCGCGGAAGGTGCTGGGCGGAATTTTTCCCCCGAGGACATGGTAGGCGGAGAACGGCTTGAAGGAGCCTGCGGGGCCGTTGTAGCTGATCCGCTGGCGCATGTAGCGATCCGTCGGGATATAGAGCTCGCCGACCGTGATGCCCTTCCCCACTTCCACATGGACATCCTGGGGCGCCACGTCCAGAAACGCGCTGACCGCGCGGAGTGAGAGCGAGGGGTAAAAGCGGTCGAGGTATTCCACCAACAACGGCGTGCGCCGGACCACGTTGTCCGGATCGGGCGTCACGACCGCATGGCCAAAGGCGACCTGCGGCAGTTGAAACGCCGGGAGCGGCGCCACCAGTTTTCTGACCTTCAACGGCGGGTAGGACGACAAGTCCCGCGGGTTGTCAATCTGGCCGAAGGTGCTGGCGATGATGGCTGCGCCGGGCTCCCCAGGTTCCCCCGACTCCGGACGTCCCAGGTCAAACGACAGCGGCAGCACCGCTTCATTGCCCCGGCCGAGAACGGAGGCAAACTTGGCGTCTTGGTCCAGGCGGGCTTCGGACTCACCCAGTTCCTGCAGCATGCGGACATAGACTTCGCGCTGGCGGGGATCGGTTTGCGGCGAGGCGATTTGGGCCGTCAACCGCTGGCGCATGGCCCGCACTTCCTCCATGCCCTGGCTGCTGCGATCCGCTTCGGATAATTGACCGGGAAAGGCGAACACGATGACTTTGGCGCCGCCTGCCCTGAGGTTCTCGATGAGGCGGGCCTGGGTGGCGCGGGGCCAGGGCCAGCGGCCCACCTTGTTCAGGCTCTCATGGTCCACCACCACCAGCTCAATCTGATCGGATTGTTGGCCGAAAGCTTTGAGGTACGAGCGCAGGTCGTAGGTGGCGTTTTCCATGAGCCGCAGGTTGGACCAGTCCGCCACGTATCCAACCAGGAAGTAGAGGGTCAGGACGCCCCCGATCATCCAGTCGGCCAGCAGCACCCTGAACACGTTGTTGGCCATGAGGCTCCGTTCAATTCCGCATGAGGTGAGGCGTCAGCCAGCCGGGAGCCGGCTGCGGGAGCATGTGTACCATGTCCGCCCTTTCTTTGCAACGAGTTGCGAGGATTTAAGACGTGGACAGCCGCCCCTTCCTGTGCTATCCACAAGCCTGTGCACATAATCAGCCGCCCCCCTATCCTGATAAACTGAACAGGCCATGCCCTTGATCTGGTGTGCAGTTTCAAGCCATGGGTTGGGACATGCGGCCCAAATCGTACCCGTCCTGAACGAATTGGGACGCCGCGTGCCAGGCCTGGCGGCCCATCTGCGCACGCAGGTCCCTCCATGGTTTTTTGACCACCGCCTCACGATTCCCTGGACCGCGACGCAGGCCCGGCAGGACGTCGGCTGCATCCAGCAGGGTCCCTTGACCATCGATGTGGATGCCACGTGGACCGCCCACGCACAATTCCATGGGGACTGGGATCAGTCCGTCCGTGCGGAAGTCCGCGCGATGCGCGCCACCGCCCCCGCGCTGGTCCTCTCCGATATTTCCCATCTGGCGATCGACAGCGCCGCGCAGGCCCGCATCCCGTCGGTCGCGCTCTGTAACCTGTCCTGGGATCAAGTCCTTGAGCCGTTGGCCCACCCGAACGAGCCTGACCACCGCCGGACCATCGAGCACATCCGGCGGGCCTACGCCCACGCCGACCTACTGCTCAGACCTGCGCCGGGCATCCCGATGAAGGCATTCAAAACGGTCATGGACATTGGACCGATTGCCGATCCAACCCCCGAACCACCGGTGGATCTTCGA
>JBFGRH010000009.1:0-20111 GCA_041563795.1 Nitrospiraceae bacterium
AACGACTCGTTGTGATTCAGTACCGGATTGCCCGCGAGCCTCGGGCCCACGCCGCCCGCCGCCGCCTCCCCGTGGCAGGGCAGGCAGTTCTGCGCATAGACAGCCGCGCCTCGCGGGGCCTGTCCCGTCAACACAACGTGGACCTGGCTCGCCATCGCCCCCCCGGCCCGCTCACTCCGTCTTTCCTCTTCGATCACCTCCGGGGCGCCCGGATGGTAACGGGAGCTCAGGTAGACCACGAGCAGCTTCTGCTCCGGGTCGGACAGCTGCGCACCCCACCCGACCATCTTGTGGACCTCGGCCTGCCATTGCGATCCGTCCAACCGCTGTTGCCTGATCAGGTCCGTGCTGTGACAGACGGTGCAGCGGGCGTTCAGCAGACGCAGCGCCTGTTGGGCATCGGCCTCCGGTACGACAGCGGTCATCCCCTCGTGTTTCCCGGCGAGGCATGAGGCGAGGGCCCCGGCTGCGAGCAGCGCGAGCAGGGTACGCACGACGTTCTGCGCGCGAGCGCCTGCCCCAGTCATCCCCGCACCTCGACCCGCACCCGGTCCATTCCGTTCCAGAGATACCCGCCGGGATTCCACGGACTCGTCGTGGGCTGGGTCATGCCGCGGTCGTCCGTCGCCCGGCACATGATGGTGCCCGTTCCGGCCCTTACCGGCTTCCATTCGAACCGCCACTGGCGCCAGGCATAGATCTGGTCCTCACCGACCAAGCGGGCCAGTTCCCACGTCCGGCCCTCATCGACCGACACCTCCACCTTCATAATCCGGCCCTCGCCCGTCCAGGCCACGCCCTGCACCATCACCGGGCCCATCGCGACGACCGCCCCCTCGGCCGGCTGGACAATCAGGGACTTCACGACCATCTCCTCGACAGGCTTCATGCCCGCATGATCGATCTCCTCGCCCGGTTTCACCGGTCCCGTCGGGTGGCGGTACGCCGTCTGCATGTAGAACCCCGGCGCCTCCTCGTGGCTGACAGTGAGGTCCGTCACCCACTTCACGCAGGCATCCGCCATCCATCCCGGCGCGATAAAGCGCGCGGGGGCCCCGTGCAGCAGGGGAATCGGCTCGTCATTCATCTTGTAGGCCAGGATCGTGTCGGGATGCAGGGCCTTGGAGATCGGGACGCTGCGGTGGAACAGCGGCGTCTTCGCCACCACCGGACGGTCCGCCCCGAGCAGTTGGAGGTGTCTTGCCTCCGGCTTGGCGCCGGCTTTGCGTAACAGGTCCGCCACCCGCACGCCGGTCCAGCGCGCATTGCCGACCGCGCCCTTCCGCCATTGGGCCCCCGGCACGCGGGGGCGAAAGAAGGCCCGGCCGTTGCCGCTGCACTGGATCACCGTGGTCAGGGTGACCGGCTCCATCGCCTGCAAGTCTTCCAGGCTCAGGCTGAGGTTCCGGTCCACCAGGCCGGAGATGCGCAGGCGCCAGGTCTTCGGGTCCACGCGCTCGGGTGGCGGCGGCCCGAAATGGCTGCGCACGAAAAAGAGTTCATGGGGTGTGAGCCATGACGTGAAGGCCGTGACGGGAGTCTCCGCGTCGTAGGGACGACTCACAAGCGTGATCAGGGATTGTTTCGCCTGCTCTTCAGCCGGCTGCTCCCCCCAGGCGGCGGACAGCGGGATGCGACCGGCCGTAAAGCCCAGAGCCGCGCCCCCGGCCGCGGCCAGCAGCGCACGCCGCGAGACCATCGGGGGGCCTTCTTCCTTGTCCCGCTTCATCGTGTCTCCTTCGTGCCGACCCGCTCAGGGGTCATCTCGATCGCCACCTTCGTCGGCACCACCAGCGATTGGTGCACCGTGCACCCGTGCGCCACCTTCAAGAGCCGCTCCCGCTGCTCCGGCGTAATGGATGCCGGCAGGGTGATCTTCATGGACACGGCGCCGACGCGGTGCGGCCGCTCCGCCATGGACCAGTCGGCCTCCACGCGCAGCCCTTCCGCCGGAATCTTGTGCCGCTCGCAGTAGCGGCCGACGAAATAGCCCACACAGGAGGCGATCGACCCGATGAAGAGGTCCACCGGGCTCATGCCTTCGTCGTGCCCGCCGTCTTCGACCGGCTGATCGGTGATCACGGTGTGGCCGCCGCTCGCGACATCGAATCGCACGCCGCCTTTGTAGGCCACCGTGAGTGCCATGACGTCCTCCCTCCTACCGCTGGCTCGGCAGTCCCGTCTTCTGCCAGGCCTGCATGCCGCCCACCATCACGTGCACCTTGGGAAAGCCGGCCTGCATGAGGATCTGTGCGGCCGTGTGCGCCCTGCCTCCGGACTTGCAGACCGTGATGATCTTGTCGTCCCGATGCTTGTCCAGCTCGGACAGGCGGTGCGAGAGCGCCGTGACCGGAATGTTAGTCACGCCGGCGATGTGGCCCAGCTCCTCCTTGAGCTCCCGCGGGTCCCGCACGTCGAGCAGGAAGACCCCGGCCTGCTCATCCAGCTCGCGCTTGACCTCCTCGACGGGGATGCCCGCCACCTGCTGGTCGTTGGCGCCGATCGCCATCGTGCCCTTGACCTCGCAGGCGGGCACGTCCACCGGGATCCAGGCGGCCTTCGGGTCCCGCGCACAGGCGTAGTTGGCCTTCAGCACATCCTTCATCCAGTCGGCCGGGCCGAGCTTCAGGGACTCGAGATAATCGACGTATTCCCGCTTCGTGCGGGGCTTGAGGTTCGGGTTGCGCAGTTTCTGGTCCTTGAGACTGGTCGGCTGGCGGTTGCGGTACTCATGACAGGGGTAGACGATCAGATGCTCAGGGAGGCCGAGAATCCGCTGCATGCTGTCCCAATGCTCCCCCGGATCGCCGCCGGGCAAGTCCGTGCGTCCTGCCCCCGCATCGTCCAAAAACAACACGTCGCCGGTCAGGATGCGGTCCGGCAGGATGAGTGTGAGGCTGTCCTTGGTGTGTCCCGGAGTGGACATGACCTTCACGGGGATATGGCCGAGATGACACTCGAAGCCGTCCGTCAGATGGAACGTCACGCAGCGGGCCGGCGCCTTGACGTGCATCACGTACTCGCAGCCGGTCTTGTCCTTGAGCGCGGCGCCCCCGGAGAGATGGTCCGCATGGGTGTGCGTATCGATGACGTGGGTGAGCCGCAGCTTCTTCTGATCCAGGTGTTTCAGATAATCGTCGATGCCCTCGAGCACCGGGTCGACCAGCACGGCCTCCCGACTCTTCTCGTCACCGATCAAATAGGTCCGGCAGGCATGCGGGTTGAGTTGTTCGAAGATCATGGTTGGTTCCTGCCTTTCCGGTGGTGGCACCTATGAATGAGAGGCATCACATACGAAAAGGATTCGGACCGCCTTTGGAGGTTGGACAGACCGTCTAACTAGTTGGACGCTTCAGGCTGAGCATGTAGCTGGTCAAGTTGTTGAGCTCCTCGTCGGTCAGGGGAAATTTCGGCATGATCGAGCCCGGATTGACGGCCTGCGGGTTGCGGAAATGCCGAAGATGCCACTCCCGCTCCGGCCTCCGGTCCCCCACGTAGGACAGATCGGGACCGATCGCGCCCCCCTCTCCATGCACCCGATGGCAGGCCGCGCACTTGAACCGGGCGAAGACCGCCTTGCCTCTCGCCACCGCGGGGTCCGTGCGCGGCATGGAGCGCAGGTCGTGGATCGAGATGCCGAGCAGCCCGAAGACCACCACCAGGAACAGCCCGCCGGCTCCTAATGCAAGGGGGCGGCTCGCCGGACGACGGGCCGGGTTGCGGTCGAGAAACGGCCAGAAGAAGAGGGCGAGAAAAAACAATGTCGGCAGGATCCAGGTCGCCAGGGGTTCCAGCGGACCGTGCACGTACTTGAGCAGCTGGTAGTAGAAGAGGAAGTACCACTCCGGTACGGGGACGAACGTGGTGTCTGAGGGATCGGCCTTGTCGGCCAGCGGAAACGACACGGTCAGGGCGAGGACGGCCACGACCGCGAAGATCCCGAGCATGACGACCGCGTCCATGAAGACCTGCCGCGGATAAAAGGTCTCGCTGGTCCGCACGCGTCGTTCGCCAGCTTCCGCGGGTGCGGCGCCGGTCGATGGAGACGCTTGCGGGGCGCGCTGTCGCCGTTCGATTCCACCGGTCCAGGGGCCGGCCGGGCCGACGCAGCGCAGGATGAACAGATGGAGGAGCACCAGCGCGGCGATCGTCGCCGGCAGAAAGAGCACGTGCACGGCGAAGAACCGCGAGAGCGTCAGGGCGCCGAGCATATCCCCACCACGCAGGACGCGCATGGCCAGGTCGCCGACCACGGGCACGGTCCCGACCATGTTGATCCCGATCTGTGTCGCCCAGTAGGCGTTCTGGTCCCAGGGCAGCAGGTAGCCGGTGAAGGCGAAGGTCAGCGTGATCAGAAACAGCAGGACCCCCACCATCCACATGGCCTCGCGGGGCGGCTTGTAGGCCCCATAGAGAAAGACTTGCAGCATGTGCAGGCCGATCGCTACGACCATGGCCGAGGCGCCCCAGTGGTGCAGCCCCCGGACGAAGGCGCCGAACAGCACCTCCGTCTCGATGTACCTGATGCTGTCGTAGGCGTGGTCCGGCGTCGGCGCGTAGTAGACGGCGAGGAACATGCCGGTAATGGCCTGCAGGACGAACAGGAAGAGCGTCGCGGAGCCGAAGACGTAGATCCAGCTGGCGCCGCCCGGGATCGGTTCGTCCAGCAGGGTCCGCTGGACCGCCTTGAGCTTGAGCCGGCTGTCGAGCCATTCGTAGAGTCGCATCCTCACAGCTCCACGGACTTCGACAGGCCCGCCTTGAATTCCTTGTAGACGACGAGGAGCTTGCCTTCTTCGACCTTCGAGGGCAGCACATCAAGCCGTCTCGGCGCGGGACCGCCGAGGACTTTGCCATCCGGGCCATACACGCTCCCGTGGCAGGGACACTTGAACTTGCGGTCCGCATCGTCCCAGCGGTACCCGCAGCCGAGGTGTGTGCAAATGGGAGAGAAGACCGTGATGGTTTCGTCGGCTTGCTTGACCGCCCAGACCGCCTTGTGGGTCTGGCTCTGCATCCAGCCGTCCTGGACCGTCTGGACATAGTCCAGTTGTGTCGGCACGCCCACCGGCAGATCGTCGGCCTCACCGACCACGACCCACGGCTGTTCGCGGCGCTTCCAGGCCGGCGACATCACGTAGCCGATGAGAGGGATCGCCAGGCCCAGCCCGATCAGAGACGCCGCGGCGCCGGTCACCCACCGGAAGAAGGTCCGCCTGGTGCCGACCGGCGTCGAGAGTCCCGGGACCAGTCCTTCCGGCTGTTCCTCACCTGTGCTCATGATCCGGCCTCCCCGCCCGTCAGGATTTTTCTGCTGGCTTCGTCGGGCAGGTATTGAGCCCGAACAGCTGCCACGCCGGACAATAGCCGACGGCGCCCGTCACCAGCGCGACGGCGCCGACGACGTAGGCCGCGTACATCCCAGCCTCCGGGAGTCCGGCCAGCGCCCCCACGGCAATCAACACGATCCCGATGACGATTCGAATTCCACGCTCCGTTCCGCCCACGTTGCATGTCATGGCTGCACCCCCTTGCTAATGTCCTGTCCTGTCAGAGTCTCCACCGGCCGCAGAGGATTCGCAGGCCCGACGATCTACCGCCCTGCCGAAAGCCGGAACAGGTCGTGACAGGCCGTGCACCGCGCCGTCATGCTCGACAGCCGCTGCAGCATCCGTTGTGGTGATTCCTTCTGCACGATCGCCTCCGCCAGCGCATCCATGTCTTGGTGAATGGACAGGCCCATCTGTTTGAACGCCACGGGCAATTTCATCATGATGGCCGGGTCCGTGTCAGCCGCCATCTTCATGCCGGCAGCCCGCGCCGCCTGCTCCGCCTCCTGCCAGCCCTGCGCGGGATCGCCCGCGGCCGCGACGACGGCGTGCACGGCCTTCAGCAACTGCCGCATTTCCGCCAAAACGTGATCCCGTTCCGACGGCGCGAGCACGATCTCCGTGCGTCCATCGGCTCCCGGTGTCGTCCACCCCTTCACGAAGACCCAACTGATGCCCGCGATGGTGAGCACCCACAACAGGATCGCCGCGATGGCTGCGCCACGAGCCGTCACCGCGCCCTCCTATTTTCGCAACGTCTTCACGTATGCCAGGACGTGACGGATCTCCTCGTCTGACAGCTGCCCTTTCCACGCGATCATCGCCGTGGGCGGCTTCCCGTTCTCGATGATCTTCAGCAGCTCGGCATCGGTTTTTTTCCGGCTCGCGGCGCTGGTGAAATCGGCGGCGGGTGGGACCAGGACCTTCCCCGTGGGGCCGTCGCCCTTTCCCTGCGGGCCATGGCAGGCAACGCAGCGTTGTTGATAGATGACCTTCCCCTTCGCGGGATCGCCGCCCGCACCGAGCGCAGTCTGGGCCATCAGTCCCCACCCCACCGCGACCGTCAGAACTATGAGCATTTTATGGTGGGGAATGATCTTGCGAAAGGGGCTCATCGCATACCTCCAGATTGTCCGCAATAGGACTGCTTCAAACTAGTGCTATTGGCATGCCAGCGGCGAGAAATTCGAAGAGTGAATTACTTATTGAAAACAAGGAGTTGCATGAAGTACGGCCGGTCTACATGAGAGGTTGCCGAGAAAGGCCACAGAGGGCCAGCCCGACTGGTGCGGAATGCAACATGGTTCTACATCCTCGCCACTATGACCGCGGTTCCCACCACCGCGAGGGCCAGCAGCAGGGAGAGGCGCGGCAGCCAGGGGGAGCCGGCAACCAGCAGCCGCTCACAGTCGGTTCGAGAGGCCGCGGGTGTTTGCAGGATCCGGCCGATGCGGGGGCCGACGAAAAAGTCATGGGCGACGGTGAGCGTCAGGAGGACAACGATCAGAGCGAGCTTGGCGACCAGGATGGGCGGCCAGACGCCCGGATCACCCGGGGACCACCCCCGGCCGATCATCAAGAGTGGGCCGGTTATCATCAATAGGACGACCGCGGCCCAGACGACGACGCGGAACCGCAGGCCCGCGGCCCGCATCAACGCGCCGCGCTGCGACGCGAACGGCTCGCGCTTGAGCACGGGCACGAGAATGAGGGAGAGGAACACCATGCCGCCGATCCAGGCGACGGCCGCCAGCACATGGAGCCAGACCAGAAATATCGTCATGTGGCTGTTCAGAGTTGCGCGATGCGGGCGAGGCGCTCCGGTTTCAGGAGGGTAATGGTCCGCCGCTCCACGCTGATCAACCCCGCCTTGCGAAATGCGCTCAACAGGCGGATGGTCGTTTCCACGGCAATACCGGCCATGTCGGCCAGTTCCTCGCGCTTCAACTTGAGGTTGATGAGGGTGCCCCTCGCGGTTTTCCCACCAAATCGAGTTCCCAATTCGAGCAGGAGCGCCGCCAGCCGCTCCCGCCCGCTCCGGAAGGCGAAGAGGTCCCGCTGATCCATTCGCACGCCCAGCTCGCTGCTCAACAACTGGATCAGCCTGACGGCCAGCTCGCCGTTATGGCGGATCAACTGCAGGTACGCCTTTCGGTCGACGACACAGACCTCCGAGGGTTCCAGCGCCTCACAGGTCACCTCGTGCACCGCCCCGTCCTGGAAGACGTGCTTCTCGAGCAGCTCGCCCCCCTCCGCAATGCGCACGATCTGACGCTCGCCGCGCGCTGAAGAGCGGGTCAGCTTCACCCGGCCCGAGCAGAGGAGGTACAGCCCCAGGCAGGGATGCCCTTCGTAGAACACGGCCTGTCCGGCCCTATAGGTCAACGATTGCCGGAGGGAACGGAACGTGTCGAATTCCGCGCCCTCCAGGTCGCACGCGACCGACTTGGCGCGCAGGCCGCAGGTTGCACAATCCTGGGAAACCGCAAGGGCTCGTTTCATGCGTCGCCTCTTCTGGGGACAACCGGAAAAGAACGCGCAGGAAAACGGGCCCGCGGTCGATTTCCGCCCCGTCAGAACCCGATTCCCACGTAGGGTCCCACGGTGAAGAAGTTATTCACCGTGCTGGTCTGGTTCGACGCCAGGTGGAAGCGGGCGTCGGCGCCCAGTTTCAACTCCTTCCAGACTCGATATTCAAAGCCGGTGGCGAACTGCACGCCGATGTCCAGATAGTTGCTGTTGTTCGACGGAGGGCTGATCACGTGAAAATCAAGCCCGATTGGAATGACCCACGGCACGAAGTCTCCAAACTGATGGAACTTGAGCTTCGGCGCGATATCCACTGTTAGCATCGTGACCTGCGTCTCCGAGGTTCCTGTTCCGCCCAGCAGTGCACTGGTCGTATTCCGGACCCGGTTCGGTGACCAGCGCTTGAATTCGACGCCGATTTCTCCCAGCACCGAGGTGTTGTTCATCATGCCCCAGGCATCCTTCGAGAGCATGAGGTCCAGCCCGCCTCCCACATAATAGCCGGAGTTGTTGTTGTTGCGGGTGCCGCTCGCGCCGTTCACGTCCGTGAACACCTCGTTGCCACGATCACTAGTCAACCCCGCATAGCCGCCACGGAAAAAGACCACGTTGCCCTTCTCCTCCGCCATCGCCACGCTCGCCAAGCCGACCCACGCACCGGCCGCCAGGACGATCGCCGCCCACACCCCCGCCACCCACCGCCCATGCTGTTGTTCCATAATGCCCTCCTTTCGCGGACCATCCGCGATGAGGGCATCGTACCGGGGCCCGGCAGGAGGCTCGCTGACCGCTGTCAGGCAGGGGCATGATCATCGTCATCTCTGCGATTGTTTACACCCCAGTGGGAGGTGCTGGCATCCCGTCCGTTCATGATTCAGTCACTCAGTGGGTATCGGATGGACCGGAAAGACCGCCGAAGCGCAGGTTCGGGCACCAGTCCACTTCCGCTTGGCGGGCAAAATCCTTCAATTGGGCCACGAGGACCGCACCGCTCTTGCCCTGCGCCAAACCGAGGCAACGCGTGCAGAGAAACTGACAGGGCGAGAGGCAGGATTGATCCGGGCAGCCGCTAAATTGGTTCAATCGGGCGGAATGACGGAGGCAATGGCGATGGGGATCCGGCTCTCCGAGACTTTCACGGAAACAGAGGAGCGTGCTTAGAAACCGGGGCAGGCTTGAGACGGGCCTCCCGCCGACTGTCACCCGGGCGTCGGGACAATTCTGCGCCTCGCCCACCAGCCGGATGGCCTCATCGAGCGATTCGGACACATCGTTCAGCGTCGCTTCGTACGAGGCCCGGTCGCCTTCTCCGATGACGCTGAATTTCGACGCCCGCCTGGCCAGTGCCGCAAGGGCCGGCGCCTCCTCGCAAGCGGTCGCCGGAAACCGGATGATCAATGCGATGGGACGTCCTTCGCACGACACGGCCCGCACCTCCGTGCACCCCATGACCCGCCCGGCCCGGGCCGTCACTCATCAATACGTCTGCTTCTCCAGCGTCGGGACGATCTGGCTCTGAACATCCTCGGTGATGGTGTAGCGGATGTAGGCATTCTCCACCATCTGGTTGGCATAGAGCCGACCGGTCGGAGCCTCCACTTTGAAATCAAGTGTCGCCTTCCCCTTCGGCTTGATCGTCACGGTCTGCACGTATTCCTCGCGCACGTAGGGATGCCAGATCGTGACCTTGTACTTGCCCGGAGGAATGTTGCCGATCTCGAACCGGCCGTCCTTGCCGGTGATGGAGTAATAGGGATGGTCCATGACCAGCGCCCAGCTTTCCATATAGGCGTGGAACCCGCACTGCATGGTAAAAATCTTGCGACCCTTGGTCATGCGGACGGTCTGGGTGATCGGCATCCCCTCGTAATGCTTCGTCACGTGCGCGCTCAGGTTGGCCTCGTTCGGGTACCGCTTGCTGATCGGCAGCGGGACGTTGAACAGCACGCGCGGACCCAGATGGGACGTTTCATAAGCCTGGATGTCGTGCATCGCGGGGTCCATGTTCACCACGACGACATCGTGGCGGTCGCGCACGACGTTCGTAAAGGGCAGGAACCGGCAATCCACGGCTTCGATCTTGGGCGGCTTGGACTCCCCGAACGCCTTGCCCTTCTCGATGTCCTCCAGCAGCACCACGACCTGGGCGAACGCGCCCTTGTCCCCCACGATAAACGGCTGCAGGAGACGCCAGCCACGCCCGTCCGAAATCCGGCCGCAATAAATCGGGTCGGGCAGCGTCGTCAGGTTGTACCCTTTGGGTTTCGGCACCTCGCCGACCAGGGTCACGGAGCCGGTCAGCGTGCCACCGTCCTTGACAGAAATTTCCTCATAGGCCGCCGCCGCGCCGCCGCCAAGCCACAGGCCGAGCGCCACGATTCCTGCCGTCACGGGTGCGTATCGAGCATTCATTCCGGGCCTCCATACCAAGCTTCACATGCTTCGCTTGAACCACCGCGTGCACTCGTTCGACCCAGAGGCTCTCGACGGGTCACATCGCAGCGGATGGTTGCTGTGCCTCCAGTAGGCTCACAAAAACACAATGGGGAAGCCACATGTTCGATGTGGCTTCCCCATTTGTTTTACACCATGCCCGCTACTTGTTCAATGCCGCAGGTATGGCTTTCGGCTCGGGCTCCAAGTCCGCCTGCCGGCTCTTGCCGGTGGCGCCGGTCAGCGGCAGAATCCGCTGATCATCGGCGGACAGCACGCGGAAAATGCCCCACTGTCCCGCCTGGAGATAGTTCAACCGGGCATTGGCCCAGACGTAATCCCCGGGCAGACGGTACGGGCCGCCCGCGCCCTGCCGGAGGAACACATCCAGCGTCTCCGACCCGGCGAACTCCACGACGCTGATCATGTCGGCGCCCGGCATGTAGGGCTCGATCGGCCACTCGTGACCCTCGACCTGGAACATGCCGTTCTGTTCGCTGTTGGCGCCGATCACGTGGATCCGCACCGGATCGCCCGCGTGGGCTTCGATCAGCGGCGTGACCGGATCCTGCGGCTTGTCCACCTGGCACGGCTGGAAAATCTTGTCCAGCGTGCAGCCCTGCTCCTCGCGGTACCGCTCCGGTTCGGCCCGGTAGTTGACCGAGGTCAGGCCCGCCACGTTCTGCACGTAGGGCATGAAACTCGTCCCGATGATGTTGTCCTCATCCTGGAAGAAGAGGGCCACGTCCCGGTAGTTCCGCTTGCCGGCATTCTCCGGCAGGCTGCGGTCGATGATCACGTCCGCCCGCCAGCTGTTCTTCTCGGAAATGTCCTGGCCCGTCACGGGGTCGCGGTACTGCGATCCGCGCGGCCCGACGATCACCGCGCCGTAGAGTCCGTTACGCGGGTTCGTCACGATGTTGCCCCCGTCCCATACCAGCGACGTCGTCTCCTTGTTGTCCGGATGCGCGTAGAAGGTATAGGTGCGGCTCTCCCCCGGGGCGACGGTCTGATCACCCGGGTTATTGCCGACGTTCAGGCCCTGTGAATCCCGCGGATCGAAGGCCAGGCCCGGCGCGAAGAACGATGCCCGGCTCGCCTTCATCTTGTTCTTCAGGTTCACCTTGACGCAGTCGCCGAGGTTGACGCGCAGCGTCAACGGGCTGGGCATCACGCTGCCTGCCGCCCGCGTGGCTTCGTCCTCGAGCATGAAGACCTTGCCCTCCGGCACCGTCAGCTCGATCTTCCGCTCGAAATCCACCTCGATCGCATCCGGCCCGTTCGGGTTGAGCTTCAGCGGGCGGTCCACCGACACCACGTTGAAGTTCTTCACCGGCGCGTCCGACGGACACACCGAACCCGGCACCGCCGGAATCTTGATGGGGTTCGTCCCCTTGGGAAGGAGCTGGAGATCCTTCGCCGGCTTGTCCAGCACGCGCAGGATCCCCCATCCGCCTTCGGCGAAATGCGAGCTCCGCCCGTTAAAGTGGATGTAATCGCCCGGCATGCCCTGGAACCCGCCCGCCTTCGACACCAGATCGTACCGCTCGGCGATCCCGATATGGATCGAGTTCTTGCGGTTGGCGTCCGCCGCGTAGCGTTCCGTCAGGAACGTGTGCCCGGAGATCGTCCACACATGCGATTCGTTCATGAGCTGATGCAGCAGCCGGAACACGATCGTGTCCCCTACGTAGGCCCGCAGCATCGGCGTATCGGGATCCCCATGGATGGCGCTGTCGAACAGCTTGGACGCATCCGGATTGTTGGCCAGGCGCTGCGCAAAGGGTTCGGCGCGGAAATTGAAGCCGCTCCCCGTCGTATGCGTCCCGCCGTTGAGGTACTTGTTGGGCGCCATCATGATCTTCTCGGGCATCTGGAAGGACACGGTCTTGCCCGCCTCCAGCGCCACCTCGACCGGCTGTCCGGGCGGGTTCCCCGCGGTGATCACGTTCACGGTATGGGGCACCGTGTCATGGATGGACACCATCAATTCGCGGAAGCTGCCGCTGACGCCGGCCCCGATCGGCTCGGTGCCGTGGATGTCCGCGATGGGACCGCTGTAGACCAGCTTCCCGTTCGCCGGATCGTGGTAGGTGGACCCGAACGGCTCCACGATCGTCACGCCGAACCCGCCGTGGGGCCAGGTCGTCGCGCCGAACGCGTGATCGTGCCAGAACACCGTCCCGTAGTCTGCATCCACCCAATAGCGGTAGCGGACGAATTCCGGCGTGACAATGTCGCCGGCCGGATGGTTGTTCTTGAGCGCCGTGAAGAAGGTCACGGTATTGCCCTTGATCTCCTTGATCCGGACGACTTCCGAGCAGCTCCGGTCGCGTTTCAGCGACGCCGTCGGATCATTGTCGGCCTCGAGGCAGTCCGCCCCGACCAGCAGCTCCGTGTTGGGATGGTAGGCTGTCGTGCCCTCTGCCATCTTGATCGTGATGGATCGGGCGCCCTTCTTGGCCGCCGCGGTCAGCTTGCTGTTCATGGGAACCGGCAGGCCGGCCTTCTTCGGCTTGGAGAACATCGTGAACGGACGCACCGACATCTCCCACTCGAACCCCGAGATCACGCCGTCGGAATTCCCGGTGTCGAACTGAAAGAAGTGGGGATGGATGTTGATCTTCGACGCCTGGAAGTTCGTGTAGTCGTCGTCATCCCACTCGCTCGTCAGGATCGTATCCACGCAGTCATACACGTTCGCGCGCAGGACCGCCGGATATTTCAGGTCGTCGTTGGCCCTCGTCAGCCGCTCCTCCTCGTGGTGGACGTAGATCAGTCCGTCCTTGTCCACGATCGGTGCCTGATTCCCCTGCTTCTTGGCCAGGGTGATGGGCAGCCGGATGAAGTGGAGGTTGTTGACCTTCGGCACGTTGGCGTTGTTCGGGCACAGGCTCCAGCGGCCCTGCTCCCCGGGCTTCGCCGGCTCGCTGGTCCGCTCGCCGTTTTCGTCCTGGTGGATCGGCTCCAGCCAGGGCGCGCCGTTATGATTCGGGGAGAACGGCATGCGCTTGCCGAAATGGGGCTTTAATACCGGCCAGGACACCCGGCCCGTCGTCGCGTCGAAGAGAATCGGCGGCCGCGTGCTTTCGTCCCACTTGGCCACGGAGGGGTACTTCGGGTTCTTGGTGGTGCTTTCCCGCTCGCCCCGCGCGATGTTGCCGTCCCACTTCCAGTCCCACACGGTGGCGTCGTAGGCCATGATCTGGCCCCGTTCGTCATCCTTGTGGCCCGGCTTGCCCATCGCCGGCAGGAACATCTCGACCCAATCCTTGATGTTCACGACGGTCGGGTTGGATTTCCAATTGGTTTTCTGGTTCCGGTCCACGATCTTGAACGTCCGGCCGAACCAATCAACCGTCGTTCCGATCAGCTTGTCGGAGGTCACGCCCATCTTGATGCGGCCCTGCCGATCCGGCAGTTCACGCATGTCCGGCATGGTGTCCGTATGGCCCGCCGCCAGTTGCAGGGTGTTGTACACCCTGGCGTAGCCCCACATGCCCGCGACGTAATGGTGCGCCACGTGGCAATGGAAGAGAAACTCGCCGGCCAGGTGCTGGCAGCCGCCGCTGCCGCATTCGGGCTCCAGGTCGAGCGCCTCGGACGGCCCGATCACCTCCACGTCCACCCGATCGGACTTGGTCCGCACGATCGGGTACTTGACCGGCCCATCCTGCCCGGCTGCCCAGAGCCTGTTCGGCTCCGTGGCGGGGCTGCGCTGCCACCGGATCGACCCGCTGTGCGGATGATGCGAATGGAACACCTCGGACCCGCCGTGCACCAGGCGATACTTGGTCGGATCGCCCAGGTAGGCGCGGGGAATCGTCGTCGGGACGTCGCCGAACGTATAGGCGCTGTAGGCCAGCGACTCGTCCTCGAACCCGAAATACTCGTGCTGCAGATGCATTTCGTCGATGCCGAAGGGCTCGCTGCGGTAATTGATCGCGCGCCCACCCGGACGATAGGCGTCCGTGAGCGGATCACGCTGGGGCAGGAAGTCGCCCTTCTTGTTGACCGGCCGGAAGGCCTCGTCGCCGATCTCATGGTAGAAGATCACGAACTCGCGGAAATCCGGCCCGGACCCGTTGTCCACCATCGCCTGCCAGCCGCTCGTCATGTCCGGAGCCGGACCGGTGCCCAGCGGATCGAGATACTTCGAGCCCTGCGGCTCGACGATCAGGGCCCCGAAGAGGCCCATCACGGTCAGTTCGCGCGCGTGGCTGTACGAATGGAACCGACGGACGCCTTCCTGCGTCCCGGGGTGGATGTACCATTCCATCTCCACGCTCTTGCCCGGCTCCACCACGGTGTCCTTGTTCGTCGTCGTGGCCGCCCGGCCCGTGGCCGACACCACCATGCTCCCGCCGTTGATGTGCAGGCTTCCGCTCTCACTGTCCATCTGGTTGCGCAGCGTGATCTTCAGGCAGTCGCCCTGGTTCGCCCGGATCACGAGCGGCTGGATGTAGTCGCCCTGCAGGCCCGTGCTGACCGCCCCGGGGTCGAATCCATCCTTCTCGCGCGCCGCCGCGTTCTTCTTCTCCTCGGCCCGCACCTTCTCCACGTTTTCGGTCAGCGCATACATGTAGCCGGGATAGAAATCCTGCCACCGGTTCAGGGTGATCTCGGCGTTGATCATCGAGATGTCATAGTGCTTGCTGGGCACGGCGGCCGGGCACTTCGCCCCGTCGACCCCGGCGAGGTCGGCCTGCGGATCGACCGCAAGCAGGAAGCTCGATCCATCCTGCCCCATGTACTGGTGCATCATGGACATGTTGTTGTACGCGCCCGAGGTCTTCTGCGCCTGGGCATCCTGCTGGGCCTGCTCTTCGAGCCTCCGCATCAGCCGGTGATGCTGCATTTCGATCTTCTCGGAGCGCTCGCCGCGCCCTTCGATGGCATCCTCGACGATGGTCTGGCCCTTCAACTGCTGCTGCCAGCCGACCGGTATCGCCGTCGGCTCGTGCTGGTGACTTTCCTCGGCAAAGAGCGCCGGTGTCCCCACCAGGCTGCCCGCCAGGATGATGCCCGTCAGAATCCTCGCTGGAGACTGATGGCGACTGTGACATGGCTTCATGGTACGGCCTCCCTTTAACTGACCCAGTGAATAGTTCATTAAGACGAGCACGATGAACATTTATCTATCCGACTCCTGATCCGGCCCGCGCACCGCTTGTGGTTCAAGCTCCCACGATATTAGAACCGGCGAAGGGTCCTCCGTGAGGAGGGGTCTAGGGTAAGTCGGAGGCCGGTCCAAGCTACACCCCACCCTTCACCGGCAGGATGCACTACCGCAACAGTCGTGCCGGGTCTCGTTCACGCATGCCGGGAGGACAATTCTCTTGTGATCACCCGCGCTTAGAGTCGCTTCGCGGCGATTCGGTCCCGACGCCTCGTGCAGAAAATTCCACAGCCATGGACAGTCCGGCAGAAGTCAATGGGCTGGACGCAATACTTTCAATGGGTTGGGCTGTCCAATGAACTGGACAGACACGAGAGAAAAATGGGGAGGATTGGGGCAGGCCCTATCGGATCCCGTAGTCCCGCAGCTTGTTGTAGAGGCCGGCCCGGCTGATCT
Organism: Nitrospiraceae bacterium; assembly: GCA_041563795.1. Taxonomy (GTDB): domain Bacteria; phylum Nitrospirota; class Nitrospiria; order Nitrospirales; family Nitrospiraceae; genus 2-02-FULL-62-14. The sequence goes on from JBFGRH010000009.1 coordinate 15,868, forward strand.
TCAGCAGCCTGGCGGCCTTCATCCTGTTGCCGCCGGTGTCATGCAGCACTTGCTCGATGCGTGCCCGCTCGGCCCGCTGTGCAGCCGTGCGCGTGACGCTGCGCAACCCGGGATCTTCCGCGAGGACAGCCTCGGCCGACTTGAAGAAGTCTGTGACCGCGAGTTTCGGCCCCTGCGCCGTCACGACGGCTCGTTCGACGGCATGCTGCAGCTCGCGGACGTTGCCCGGCCAATCGGCGTCGCACAGCGTCTGCAGGGCGTCGGCCGTCAGGCCGAGCGCGGACCGGCGATGCCTCCGGCAGGCCGCGGCGACGAAATGCGTGACCAGCAGCGGAATATCATCGCGCCGATCGCGCAACGGCGGCATGAGCAGGGGCAGGACGGCCAGCCGGTAATAGAGGTCCTCGCGAAAAGCCCGTGCCTTGATCAACTCCGCGAGGTCCTTGTTCGAAGCCGAAATGACGCGCACGTCCACTTTGATCGACCGGGTGCTCCCGACCGGCTTGATCTCGCCCTCCTGCAGGACCCGCAGCAGCTTGGCCTGGAACTGCGGGCTCGTGTCCGCGATCTCGTCGAGAAAGATGGTTCCGCCCGAGGCTTCTTCGAACAGTCCCTTCTTGGTGGCCACGGCGCCGGTGAAGGCTCCCTTCACATGGCCGAAGAGCTCGCTCTCGAGCAGGGTCTCCGGCAGGGACCCACAATCCACCACGATAAAGGGTTGGTCGCGCCGGTAGCTGAGCCGATGGATCGTCCGCGCCGCCAGTTCCTTGCCGGTTCCGCTCTCCCCCTGCAGCAACACGGTCGCCTGGCTGTCGGCCACCAGTGTGATCATCTCGAGCAGCTGCCGCATCGGCGCGCTCTGCCCGATGAGGTGTCCCGCCTGCTCCGGCCGGCCCTTCGTGGCAGCGCCCTCGGCGCGCAGCAGGACCAGCACCGCACCCGTGTGCTGATCGCCGGCCATCAGCGGATAGGCCTGCTTCATGCCACAGGCATTGCCATCGCCCGTCGAGCAGGACACGGCGCGCACGTCGGTCGCATCGAACACGGCCTTGGCCGAACAGGAGGTGCAGGGGTCCGCCTGGCGCAGGAAGGCCTCGTAGCATTTGGCGGGACGGGTCGGAGGACCGGCCTGGTCGGCTCCGGTCCAGGCCGCCTGGTTGGCATAGATGACGGTTTGATCCGGCCCGATCACCATGATGCGATCGGAGGACCCTTCGGCCAGCAACTGCAGGGCCTCCAGCCGCGCGGCCAGGATGGGATCAAGGGCGGAGGCACTCTTGGTAGAAGATCCGGCCATCTCTCGTGCGGCAGACAACTGATAGCAACCGCAAGCACTCGGCTCCATGCTATCCGCTAGTTGCCACCCCGCTCCTTTCGCGATCCATTCCCTGTTTGACGATCCAGCAACTGTTTGATCGAGGCCTTCAACTCGTCCATGCGAACCGGCTTGTCGAAGTACGCCGTGATGCCGAATCGCTCGGCGGTCTCCCGGACGCTGGGATCGCCGAAGGCCGTCATGAGGACGATCGGGCAGGTCGGCGCCGCGGTGCGCAGCCGCCCGACGTAGCCCAACCCGCCTCCGGGCATCCGCAAGTCGGTCAGGATGAGGCTGGGGTTCGTTTCACGGACCCGCTCGACGGCTTCGTTCCCATCCCCCGCTTCGATGATCCGGTATTGCAAGTCCTTGAGCTCGTCGCAGAGCAGACTGCGCATCTCGCGGTCATCCTCCACGATCAGCAACACCGCTTGGCTCCTTGTCGCCACAGACCAGACCCCGCTCCCCGTTTTCTGAACACCCGTCTTCATGCAACTGCCATGCTTAACGCGGTCCGGGGTCTATTTATGCAGGGTGGCTATTTCTTTGAGTTTTCTCTGAATTCCAGCGTGCGCTCTGATGCCAAAAGCGACATCCGAGTGAGAACCCCAGGTGCAAGATACCCCAATGGCAGAAGCGCGTTCATCGCGGATAGCTGCCAGCGAACGGGAGGAAGAGGCGCCGGACGAGCTGTTCGCCCGAGTCTGCCAGCTACTTGCTGGTGGGGAGCGTGATCGTGAAGGTGGTGCCTTTGCCGGGCTTGCTTTCGACCGTGATCGTGCCGCCGTGCTCCTGCACGATATTGTGGACGACCGTCAGTCCCAGGCCGGTACCCTGCCCGGACTCCTTGGTTGAAAAGAACGGATCAAAGATCTTCGGGAGGTCCTCTTCCGAGATTCCGTGGCCCGTGTCCGCGATCACCGCCTTCGCATGGCTCTCCATCCGCGCCAGGGAAATGCGGAGCCGGCCTTGGGCCGGCATGGCATGGACCGCGTTGATGAGGAGATTCAGAAAGACCTGGCTCATCTGGTCCTGGTCGGCGCGCACGTGCACCGGGTGCAGCATCGTCTCGTAGTCGCTCTCCACCGTGATGCCCGCCCGCCTGATCCGATCCTGCAGGACCTCCAGGCAGTCATCCAGCACCTGGCCCAAATTGACGGCCCGGCGCTCGCTCGGCTTGCGGCGGGCGAAGGCCAGCAACTGGTTCATGATCTTGGTGATGCGCTCCACCTGCGCCGTGATCGTCGCAAGCCCCCTCCGCGTCGTCTCATCCTCGGTCTTGCGCATGAGCTGTTCCGCGCGGCCCAGGATCACGTTCATGGGCGTGCCGATCTCGTGCGCCATGCCGGCCGCCAGCGTCCCGACCTCCGCCAGCCGCTCGGCCTGGCGGAGCTGCTGCTCGATCCGCTCGCGCTCGGAAATGTCCCGCAGGATGACCGTGAAGTACTTGGTCCCTGCCACGGTGATCTGTGAAATGGAGGCCTCGATCGGGAACTCCTCTCCGTCACCCCGGAGACCCGTGATGGCTCCCAGGAGTCCCATCTTGCGGTTGGTGGTGCCGGACCGACCAAAGCGTTGCACATGCTCATGGTGGGCTTCGCGGAACCGCGGCGGGATGAACCGATCGATGGGCTGCCCGATCGCCTCCTCTACCGGGCACTGGAACATCTTTTCGGCGGCCTCGTTGAACAGCACCACGTTCTGCCGTTCGTCCACCGTGATGATGGCGTCCATCGCGGACTGGAGAATGCCGTTGAGCCTCGACTCGCTGGCGGTCAACTGCTGCTCCAGCGACCGTCGCTCCCTCACCGCTCCCAGAAAGGCGGATTCGGCAAGGGCCCGCGCTTCCACGGCCGCTTCCCGTTGGGCCTCGATCCGGCTGATCGACCGCTTCCCCTGCCGGCCGGCCGGTGCGGGCTTCCCGGATGATGGGCGTGCTCTTGGAGGGGACTTGGCTTTCTTGCCCACGTCAGGATTTGGGTTGTTGTTCTGCGATTTCGCCGAGCTTGCGGTAGAGCGTCTTCCGGTCGATGCCGAGCAGCTGCGCGGCCTGGTACTTGTTCCCGCCGGTCTTGTCGAGGATGCGGAGGATGTATTCCTTCTCGACCTCCTCCAGCGGCAGCGTCCGGTCGGCCGCGTCGTCGATCACCTTCCGGTCGCCGCGCGAGCCGTGCACGGCTGGCGGAAGGTCTTCCGGCATGACTTTCTCCCCGCGCGCGAGCGTGACCGCTCGCTCGATCACGTTTTCCAATTCGCGCACGTTGCCCGGCCAGGGATAGTCCAAGAGCATGGCCAGCGCGGACTCGCCGATGCTCTTGACCGCTTTCCGGTTCGCCTCCGCACACTTCTTGAGAAACGCGTCCACCAGCAGCGGGATGTCCTCCCGGCGTTCGCGGAGCGGCGGCATCCGGATTTCGATCACGTTCAGGCGGTAGTAGAGATCCTCCCGGAACCGCTTGGCCTTGACCTCGTCGGTCAGCGACAGGTTGGTGGCCGCGATGATCCGGACGTCCACCGCGACGGCCTTGGTGGAGCCGACCCGACGGATCTCTTTCTCCTGAATGGCCCGCAGCAGCTTGGCCTGCAGCATGACCGGCAACTCGCTGATTTCGTCCAGGAACAGCGTGCCGCCGTTCGCCTCCTCGAACAGGCCGCGCTTATCCCCCTTGGCGTCGGTGAACGAGCCCTTCAGGTGGCCGAACAGCTCGCTCTCGAGCAGGGCCTCCGGAATCGCCGCGCAATTCACCGGCACGAAGGGCCCGCCCCGCCGGTCGCTGTTGAAATGAATGGCCTTGGCCGCCAGCTCCTTGCCGGTCCCGCTCTCGCCGGTGATGAGCACGTTGGTCTGGCTGTCCGCCACGCGCCGGATGAGGTCGAACACCTCCCGCATGGGCTTGCTCTTTCCCAGGATGTGGTGAAAGCTGAAGTC
>JBFGRH010000010.1:0-19320 GCA_041563795.1 Nitrospiraceae bacterium
GAGCCGGACACGATGCGTGTCGTGCAAATGGACCCCGGCCCCACGCCGACCTTCACCGCATCCACGCCGGCCTTGACCAGGTCGCGTGCGGCTTCCGCCGTGGCGATATTGCCGGCGATGACGTCCAGGTCGGGATATTTCTTCTTGACGATCTTCACCGTCTCCAGGACCCCGCGCGAATGGCCGTGCGCGGTATCCACCGCCACCAGGTCCACGCCGACCTTGACCAGCAAATCCAGCCGCTGCTCGGTGTCCGGACCCACCCCGATGGCCGCGCCCACCCGCAACCGGCCATGCGCGTCCTTGCAGGCGTGCGGGTACTTGATGCGTTTCTCGATGTCCTTGATCGTGATCAGGCCCTTGAGCTCGAATTTCTTGTTCACGACGGGCAATTTCTCGATGCGATGCTCGTGCAGGATCTCGCGGGCCTTCTCCAGACTCGTGCCTTCCGGCGTCGTGACCAGCTTGTCCTTGGTCATCACCTGCGACACCTTGAGATCCAGCCGGCTTTCGAACCTGAGATCGCGGTTGGTCAGGATGCCGACGAGCTTGCCGTTCTTGGTGACGGGAATGCCGGAGATGCGGTACTTGGTCATGAGCTGGTGGGCTTCGCGAATCGTGGCCTCCGGCGTGATCGTGATGGGGTCCAGAATCATCCCGCTCTCGGACTTCTTGACCTTGTCCACCTCGACCGCCTGGTCCTCGGGTGTGAGCAGGCGGTGGAGGATGCCGATGCCGCCTTCCCGGGCCAGCGCGATGGCCAGGCGCGCCTCGGTCACGGTGTCCATGGCCGCGCTGACGATCGGGATGTTGATCGTGACATGGCGCGACACCCGCGTGCGGGTGTCCGTGTCGCCCGGCAGGACTTCGGATTTCGCCGGCACGAGGACGACGTCGTCGTAGGTCAATCCGACTCGGACCTCTTTATCGAGCATCGTGAGGCTCCGCCCTACCGCTGCTGCGCTTCCGCCGCCTGATCGGACAGCTCCGTCGCCGCATCGGCCTCTTCCTTCAACCGCTCGCCGCCTTCCTCGGCCGGCATGAACTGCTGGACGCGCGTATTGGCGCTGTCTACCACGAACACGCTGCCCCGGGAATCCACGGCGATGCCGTACGGGAAGTTAAACTGCCCGTCTCCGTTGCCGAACCCTCCCCATTGCGTGATGAAATTGCCTTCCCGGTCGAACTTCTGGACGCGCTGATTGCCCGCGTCGGAGACGAATACGTCGCCCTGGCCGTCCACGACGATCCCCCACGGCGACCGGAACTGCCCCGGTTCCTGCGCCCGGGGATCGCTGGCATGGCCCGGACCAAGCCCGCCGCCCCACTTGGTCAGCAACTGGGGCAGCACGTTCGTGCTCGTGTCGAATTTCTGGATGCGGTGGTTGCCCATGTCCACGACGTAGACGGCGCCATCGGCGGGGTCCACCGCCACGCCGCGCGGGAAATAAAACTGCCCGTCGTTGGACCCGAAGCTGCCCCACTGCATGATGAACTCGCCGTGGGGATCGAACTTCTGCACGCGGAAGTTGGCGCTGTCCACCACGTAGATGTACCCGCGGACGCGGTCCACGGCGATGCCCCAGGGGGAGCTGAACTGCCCCTCGCCGTTGCCGCGCGATCCGAACTTCATCAGGTAGCCGCCGAGTTTGCCGTCAAACTTCTGCACGCGATGGTTGTTGGTATCCACCACGTACACGTCGCCCTTGGCATCGCAGGTGATGCCGGTCGGGTTGTGGAAATTCGCGTTGGCGGACCCGAAGCTGCCCCAGAGAATGATGAAATTGCCGGCATTGTCGAATTTCTGGATCCGGTTGTTGCCGTTGTCCACCACGAAAATGCAGCCCTGCTGATCGATCGCCAGGCCGTACAAGGGCGCGGCGAACTCGCCGCCGTGCAGCAGCGACGCGCCGCGGCCGGGCTTGCCCCACTTGGAGACGCAGATGTAGCCGGACGTGTTGACCAGGATGCTGCTGCTCGCCGGGACCGACACGTTGTTGCCGACGTCCTTGAACCAGACGTAAATCGTCTTCGGGCCGTCTCCCGGGGAGAGGGTGCACGGAATCGTGGCCCCGAACTTGAGCGCCGGCTCCACCTCGACCCAGCCCGGCATGGTCGCGCTCGGCGCCATCGGGTTCTCAGCGATGTAGTAGGCGGACACCCCGGTATCCACGTCGTTGGCCGAAATCGTCAGCACGACGTCGGGCGTGTTCGTCATGAAGGCGCCATGGTTGATGACCGCGTAGGGGTTCTGCGGCGCCGTGATGTCGATCAAGACCGGCGTCGCCGTGACTTCCTCGGACAGGGGGCTTTCGCGCCCGTCTTCGAAGACGGCGCTCAGGACATAGTAGTAGGGATGGTCGTTCGTCAGGCCCGAGTGGACGAAGGGGCTGGACACGCCTTCGACCTTGGTGCCCGATTCCGTCGTCACCCCCTCGGCCGTGTGGAAATACAGGTTGTAGGACATCGCCCCCGGCACATCCATCCAGCTCAACACCACTTCCGTGTCGCCCGCCTTGGCGGCCAGGCTGCGCGGCGACGGCGTGTCGGCCGTCTCCTGCGGACGCCTCTGCGCCAGCCGGTTCAACTCCTCCTCGGTCGGGGCATACTTCAGCACGCGGTTGTTGCCGCTATCCACCACGTAGACATAGCCCTCGGCGTCCACGGCGATGCCGTAGGGGAAATTGACCTGGCCTTCCGTCATGCCGCGGTTGCCCCACTGGCAGAGGAAGGTGCCGTTGCCGTCGAACTTCTGGATACGGTGATTCCCGCTGTCCACCACGTAGACATGCCCCAGCTTGTCGCAGGCCACGCCCCAGGGTGACTTGAACTGGCCGGGACCCGCGCCTTCCTTGCCCCACTTGGTGAGGAAACTCCCCCGCGAGTCGAACTTTTGCACCCGGTTGTTGCTCTCGTCGGCCACGTAAATATTGCCGACGAAGTCCACCGTCACGCCCCGGGGGAAGAAAAAGGCCCCGTCGAAGCTCCCGTCCCGTCCCCACTTCAGCAGCGGCGTCCCGTCGGATTTGAATTTCTGGACCCTCGAATTGCTGGTGTCCGACACGTACAGGTTGCCCTCGCGATCCGTGGCCACGCCCCAGGGCACATCGAACTTGCCCATGTCCGCGCCGCGCCACGCGAAGCCGAACTTCCCCCAGGTCTTCATCGGGTTGCCGTCCGCGTCCAGCTTCTGAATGCGATTGTTGCCGCTATCCGAGACATAGACGTGGCCCTCGGGTCCGGTAGCCAGGCCGCGGGGGTAATAGAACTTCCCCTCTTCCGAGCTGGCCTCGCCGCCCCACCGTGCGAGAAACTTGCCGTCCTTGTCGAATTTTTGAATCGAATGGTTGTCCGTGTCGGCCACGTAGATATGGCCATCCTTGTCGAGCGCAATGCCGGTGGGCGACTTGAATTCGCCGTCATCCACCCCTTCCTGGCCGATGGCCTGCACCACGAGATAGGGAGACGGGACGGCCATGACCTCGGCCGACTCGTGGCTCTCGCCCTGCGCCGTCACCACGGTGATGACATAGTAGTAGCAGGTGCTGTTGGCCAGGTCGTCATGCACATAGGGCGAGGTCACGCCCTCGATGCAGTTGCCCTTTTCCTTTTTCACCCCCATGGATGGCTTGAAATCATCGGCGCTGGCGATGGGTCTGGTAAGATCCGAGAATTTGATCTGCACGCCCTTGTTGGTGAGAAAGTACAGGTTGTAATACATGGCCTCCGGCACGGGATCCCACGTGATGGTGATCCTTCCGTTTCCCGGCTTGGCCGACACATTGGCCGGCGCAGGAGGCAGCTGCTCGTCGGAGGTCGTCTCGCCCGCGCCCCATTCGTCGGCATGCCCCTGCGCGATGAGTTTTCTGTGATTGAGCAGTTCCTGTTCGTCGAATTTCACGTGTGGTGCCCCCCTACGTCCTGACGGAAAAAAACCCCAATACAGGCGGAAGTTTCAAGCACTTATGATGAATGGAGCAATTTAACAAACGGCACTCCGCCAAGTCAATCCTTCGGCTGCCGCCCTTTCGGTCCGGACGTGCTCAGGATTGACGCGGAGCGGAGTTGGGCGCCGTCGAAGCGTCAACAAGCCGGGGTGGACCGCCACGCCGGCGGCGGCCGAAGTCGGCCAGAATCCGCTTGTGTGAGCCAGGGCGAGTCAGCGTGAGATTGTCCGTCTCGCAGGAAATCCGTTAAGATGATCGCGCGATGAACGCGCACCTGTACCTTGCCAGACCGCTCCCCGATCCGGTGATGGCCGTCATCCGCAAGCGGTTCAGCCTCACCGTCCCGCCGGCCGACTCCCCGCCTTCCAGGTCGGCCATCCTGGCCGGCATCCGTGAGGCCCGGGCGGTCATTTGCACGTTAAACGAACGCTTCGATCGCGACCTGCTGGCCGCCGCACCGTCTCTCCAAGTCATCGCCAACTATGCCGTCGGCTACAACAATATCGACATGGAGGCGGCCAAGGCCCGCGGTGTCATCGTCACCAACACGCCGGACGTCCTGACCAACGCCACCGCCGACATCACCTGGGCGTTGATTCTTGCCGTAGCCCGGCGAATCGTTGAAGGCGACCAGCTCGTCCGCCAGGATCGGTGGGCGGGCTGGTCGCCGACCCAGTTGTTGGGCGTCGACCTCACGGGCAAGACGCTCGGCATCATCGGCATGGGGCGCATCGGACAGGCCGTGGCGCGGCGCGCGGTCGGGTTCGAGATGAACGTGCTCTATTGGACCCGCAGCGAACGGCCTCTGCCATCGGGCAACCCTGCGTGGCAGCGGGTCTCGTTCGACGATCTATTGTCTCGCTCCGACTTCCTGAGCCTCCATGTGCCCTTGACGCCGGACACCACGCATCTCATCAACGATGCCGCCCTGCGCCGCATGAAACCGACCGCATTTCTTATTAACGCAGCCCGTGGCCCGGTGGTGGAGGAAGCGGCGCTGGTGAAGGCCCTGCAAGAAGGGCGGCTAGCCGGCGCGGGCTTTGACGTGTACGAGAAGGAACCGGAGCTCTACCAAGGGTTGCGCGAGCTCTCCCAGGTCGTACTGCTGCCACATCTTGGGTCAGCCACGACGGAGACGCGGATCAAAATGGGGATGATGTGCGTGGAGAACGTCCTGGCAGTCTTGGAGGGAAAACCGGCTCCGAATCGCGTGGCTTAGAAGGATGGGTGGCGAGGGGCTAATCCGCTCAAGCTGATGCAGCAATTCGATGAACCATCCAGAACGGCATGGCATAGATCAGCAGCGCGACAATAAATGCAGGTACATCGAAATACTCAAAACTGAAGCCTGACCCCCATGAAGCTACGAGCAACAATAACCCGCTGACAACCACGTAACTGGCGATTAGCCAGGAGAATCTTCTTGCCCCTATCCCTACGATCAATCCAACAACTACAAGCCATAAGACGTTTGCTGAGACAGCGATTGTTGCAGCCCGCAGTGTTCCGACGTTAACTTCAATCACTGCCATTGGTTGCGTAGGCCATAGCAAGATCACCAAATCATAAATAAACTCACTGCTCCTGGCAGAGGTGAGCTCTTCGAACCTGTCCGGCGGCCATGTCAGGAGTCGAATAAGTGGCCCGATAAGGCCCGAAAGGGCAAAAATCCCGCAGCTAAGTAAGGTTCTCTTCATATGTTTTTCGGAGAGGTGGACGGGAGTCTTTTCGAATCAGGCGGCTCAAAACGGCCCTCCTCTCACCCGCCCACCACGCCCGCGCCAAGACGCGTGCTTGTCCCGTGGCGAGGCCGCAGGGAGTCCGGCGACTGAGACGTACGCGGCGAGGGTACGTCGCAGGGAGACGGGCGACCGAGAACGAAGTTGGGGGTCGTTTTCAGTCGCCTCTCAGTGGGTGGCGGTTTTCGTGCCGCCTTCCTTGCTCCACTGCAGCCGACGCGGCACGTCCTTGTAAGAGGGAATCGCCGAATACATCTGGAAGGCCTTCTCAAACTGACCGTCGGATTCGTACAACAGCCCGAGGTCGTACCGCACGGCCTTCGCCGTGTCGCCGGCGCACCCGGCATCGCCCACTGCATGCTCAAGGCAACTGATCGCATCCTTCGTCTTCCCCTGCGCCCTCAGACAGGCCGCCATGGCATGGGACGCATTGACGAAGCAGGCGGCCCCCTTGAGCGAACTCTGAAGGTCCTCCAGCGCCTCCTCGAAGAGTCCCATGTCCTTGTAGGCCACCCCCAATTCGTAGCGGACCATCAGTTCCTGCTCGCCGTGCTGCTCCGGCGCAGGAGCCTCGGCAGCCGGAGCTTCCGCGGCAGCTGCGGGCTCCGAAGAGGACTCCATCGTGAGTCCGGACACAGGCGGCGTATTGGCGGCCACCGCCTGGCCGGCCTGCAATAAGGCGGTCAGTTTGGCGACCATTGGACTGGACGGGGCAATTTCCTTGATCTTTTCACATAGTTCGATGGGCTGGGTCGGATAATCGGGATCCGGATGCTCAAGCAGGATCTCGGCTGCCCGGCCATAGTGGGTGGCGGCGGTGGTCTGGTCGCCGCTCTCTTCATAGGTCTTCCCGAGCAACTCCAGCATGGTCACGGAGGTTGGATTGACCTCGAGAAACTCCTGGATCATGGATTCAGCCAGCTTGTAATCCCCGGACCGGATGGCGGTTTCCGCAAAAAACTTGATCTCTCCCCGCGCGACCACGATTTGTCCCGACTTGAGATGGACCTTCGCAAGCAACCGGCAGACCTCGGGCTCCCCCGGCTCACGGGTCAATAACTCGGTCAGTGCGGCTTCGGCAGGGCCGTACTGGCCGCTATTCATCTGCGTGTTCGCAAATTCCAGCAACTCGGGCTTGGTGGCCGCGGCGAGATTATTGGGATCGACGCCGGTGGACGCTTCGGAGGCCCCGCCGGCCGCGCCCGCCGACTTGGGCGGAGCGGCCCCGCCAGATTCCAGCGCCTGCAACAACTGTTCGGCTTCACGGTTCTTGGAATCGAGCTTGAGCGCCTTCTCATAGGCTTCCTTGGCCTCGGCCATGCGGCGCTGGTTGGCGCATTCGCGGCCCAGTTCGATGTAGGCCCGTGCGCCTTCATCGTTCCACCCCTGCTTCAGGCACAGCTCGGCCATCTGCCGTCTGGCGTCGAGATTGGACGATTCCAGCTTGATGACGGCCCGGTAAGTATCGAGCGCCTCCTTGGCCTTGTTCGCCTTCAGGTACAGCTTGCTGAGGGCCAGGTAGTCGGCCACGGCATTGCTGACGAGCCCTCGTTCCGCGTTGAGATCGGCGAGAAATTTGTAGGCCGTGAACTGGTTGGGGTCGATCTTGAGGATTTTCTTGAAGACGGCGATGGCCTTCAACGCCACCCCGCCGGCCCGAAAGGCCGCGGCCGCCTTGAAGTAGGCCTCCATCGCATCGTTGGCCGCGTTCTTCTTGAGGTAGAGATCGCCGATGGCGTTGTACGGGGTGCCATCGTTCGGGGAGAGATCGGCCAGCTTCTTGTACTCGTTAATCGCGTCGGCAATCTTGCCCTGGGCCGCGTACTTCTGGGCGTTGTCAAGAACCGAGGCTTTATCGAGCGCCACCCTGCACCTTCCGCCGTTGAGAGGTCTGGCAGCAGAGTAAAGGGGGGGCCGTCATCTTGTCAAGAAAACCGCCTGATGTGTCGAGCAGTTGCAAGAGGATGTGACGGCGCGTCCACGGACCCACCATAAACGACAAGGGGTCCGCAGCTTCCACTGCGGACCCCTTCCCATGGAACTCCGTGCCGTGATCCGACGAGCTAGGCGGACATCTTCAGGACGTTCGCCGCTTGCGGTCCCTTGGCCCCCTGGACAATGTCAAACTCGACGCTCTCGCCTTCCTTGAGGGTCTTGAATCCCTCGCCCTGGAGCGCAGAATAGTGCACAAAGACATCCTCTCCATTATCGAGCCGGATGAAGCCGAACCCCTTTCGATCATTAAACCACTTGACGGTGCCTTTGCTCCTCACGCGCCCCTCCTTTCCTGAAACCGATGGGCGATGGCAACCCCATCACATCTTCCCAAGCGGACAAAAAAATACCGCAGAAGGAGACTTCCTCCTGCGGCGCTTGCAACACGGTGACGATCCGCATGTGTATCCTGAAACACCGAAAAATTTCGGCGACTTTTAGCATAGGGGTGGGGGACTGTCAAGCCTTCTTTTACGTATCCACACGGTTTCCTCCCCCGCCAAGGGCCCCGCGCGGGCTTTGCCGTTTGATTTACAAGTCGTTGGAAATCCCGTATATTTTCCCTGTCGTGCAATCCCGCACGAGGGAGCCCCCGTGAGAAAAATCCTCGACCGGTATATCTTCGCCGAACTGATGGCCCCCTTCCTCATCAGCCTCAGCGCCCTCTGCTTTGTCTTCCTGACGAAGGAGCTCCTGCGCCTGGTCGAACTGCTCGTTTCCAAAGGGGTCGGCTTGGCCGCCGTCTTCAAGGTGTTTCTCCACCTCCTGCCCTCCTTTCTGGTCCTGACCCTGCCCATCGCCGGCATCATCGCGTCGATCACGGCCTTTGGCCGTCTCTCCTTCGACAAGGAATTGGTCGCCATGCGGGCCTCGGGGCTCAGCCTCCTGCGCCTGGCCCGGCCCGTCCTGTTGTTCTCCTGCCTGGTCTTCGGCCTGACCCTTGCCCTCTCCCAGTGGGGGCAGCCCTGGACGAGCGTCTCGCTCAAAAAACTGGCCATGAACCTGCTGCGCGACAAGCTGACCCTGGCGCTGGATCGGGGCGTCTTCAACGAGCCGGTCCCGCACATGGTGATCTACGTCTCCGACAGCCAGGGCGGCCTGGTCCGCCGGGGCATTTTCATCGCCGACGACCGCAACCCGACCGACAGCCGGGTCATCGTCGCCGCCGACTACGCGCTGCTCAGCGATCCGAGTCAGAGCCAGGTCGGCCTGCGCCTGCTGAACGGCACCATCCACAGCCACCCCAATGACCTGGAGCAGTATCATCAAGTCTCCTTTTCCTCCTATGATCTGAAATTGAGCCTGGACCAGAGCATCTACGCCGCCATGGACGAACGCCCGTCGCGCGAGGCGGTGCTGGCCCAGCTCGAACGCACGCAGTGGCGGGACCCTGGCGCCCTGCGCCGCTTGACGGAATCCTACAAGGACCTGGCGTTTCCCACGGCCGCCCTGATCTTCGGCATCCTCGGCGTGCCCATCGGCATCGTCTCCAAGCGGTCCGGGCGCATCGGCGGCTTCGCCGTCGGCGTGGGAATCGTCATCGCCTACTACGTGCTCAACGTGCTGTGCGAATTCTTTGTCACGACGCTGGTGCTCCCGCCCTTTGCCGGCGCCTGGCTGCCGAACGTGCTGTTCTTCGCCGTCACCGTCATCTTGTTCATGCGCATGAACCGCCAATAACGCCCATGTCGATCCTCTTCCGCTACATGCTGCGCGAACAGGTCAAGGTCTTCGGGATGTGCCTGGCCGGACTCATGACCGTCTACCTGGTCGTGGATTTTTTCGAGAAGGTCCGACGGTTTCTCCGGTACGATGTCGAGCTGCTCACGCTGGCCGAATACTTCGCGCTGCGCATGCCGGGGATCTTCTTCCAGATCGCCCCGCTGGCCATCCTCATGGCCACGCTCCTGACCCTCGGAGTCCTCTCCCGCAACCGCGAGATCACGGCCATGCGCAGTTGCGGGATCAGCCTGATGCGGATCGCCGTCCCCTTCTTCCTCTTTTCGATCGCCGTGGCCGGCCTCCTGTTCCTCTTCAGCGCCGTCGTCATCCCCTACGCCGCGGCCAGGGCCGACGACGTCAAAACGGTCAAGATTGAAAAAAGGCCCGTCGGACCCGCCTTCAAGGCGGACCGGTCCTGGATTCCGATCGGGGACCGGACGCTGATGAATTTCGACCTCGTCGAACCGGACGGCGTGACGCTCCACGGCGTCAGCCTGTACCAACTGGGCGAGGACTTCCGGCTGATACGGATGACCGAAGCCGCCGGCGCGCATTACACGGCACGCGGATGGGTGCTGCTGGACGGCACCCACCGGAGACTGCTGCCGGACGGCATCGTGCTGACCGAGGCGTTCAAGCAGGCCCCGATCCCCCTGTCGCAAACCCCCGAGGATTTCCGCACCTGGCTGTCCACCGAAACGGAAGAGATGACCCTGGGGGACCTCCATACCTACATCACCCGGCTTCGCAAGGACGGCTACAACGTGGCCCGCTTCCTGACCGACTATCACGGCCGCATCGCCTTTCCCTTCGTCAGCGTCGTCATGGCCATCGTCGGGATCGCCCTGAGCCTGCGGCAAAGCGGGGTCCGCGGCCGCGGCATGGCGATGGGGATCGGCCTCGCGCTCGCGATCGGGTTTCTGTACTGGACGGCCCATTCGGTGGCCATCGCGCTGGGGCACAGCGGCGCCCTGGCCCCGCTGATGGCCGGCTGGCTGGCCAATGTGTTGTTTATGTCCTTCGGATCGGCGCTCTTTCTGCAAATTCGTCACTAGCGCAAGTTGACGGCACGAAATGCATAGAGTAAAAAGAACGACGACGTGATGAACGCAATCGACAGCCCCACCGGCGCACACGCACGGATCATCTTATGACTCAACGGGTGGTCATCACAGGCCTCGGCGCCGTGACCCCGATCGGCATCGGGACCGGACAATTCTGGAAGGCGGCGCTGGAAGGCCGTTCGGGGATCAGCGCCGTCCGCCCGTTCGACGACCTGCCGCTGGAGGCCTACCGTTCGCGCGTGGCCGGCCAGATCCACGACTTCAACCCCGCGCAGTACCTCGACGGGCCGCACGTGGACCGTGTGGACCGGTACGCGCAGTTTGCGCTCGTGGCGGCCAAGGAAGCCCTCGCGGATGCCGGGCTCCGCCTCGACCGCGTCAACCCGCATCGCGTCGGCACCATCGTCGGCGCCGGCATGGGCGGCATGGTCATGGGCGAACGGGAAATCACGCAGCTCTACCGGAGCCAGAGGCCCAACCGCGTCCACCCGAATTTCATCCCGACCATCACGCTCAATTCAGCCTCCGGCATCGTCGCGATGGCCCACGGCGCCAAGGGGCCGAACCTGACCATTTCCACGGCCTGCTCCTCCAGCGCGCATGCCACCGGCCAGGCGCTGCTCACGATCCGGTCCGGCCGGGCGGACGCGATCATCACGGTGGGCGCCGACGCCAGCATCACGCCGCTGGTCTTCGCCGGCTTCTGCTCACTTCGCGCCCTGTCGACCAATTTCAATGAGACTCCCGAGAAAGCCTCGCGCCCCTTCGATCGGGCCCGGGACGGGTTCGTCATGGGCGAAGGCGCCGGGGCGCTGATCCTGGAATCGCTGGCCCATGCGAAGAAACGGAAGGCCCGCATCTATGCCGAGGTGGTCGGCTACGCCGCCACGAGCGAGGCCTATCACATGGTGATTCCACGCGAAGACGGCGTGGAAGTCGCCGAAACCATGGCCCTGGCCCTGCGGGATGCCAAGGTGCGTCCAGGCCAGGTGGACTACATCAACGCCCATGCCACCTCGACCCCCATCGGCGATGCGGTGGAGGTCAAGGCGCTCCGCCATCTCTTCAAGTCCCGGGCGGACCGGATCCTGGTCAATGCCACCAAGTCCCTCATCGGTCATACGCTCGGCGCCGCCGGCGCCCTGGGCGGCGTGGCCTGCGCCCTGACGCTGGAGACCGGGCAGATCCATCCGACGCTCAACTACGAGGATCCCGACCCGGCCTGCGCCCTCCCCGGCATCTCGACCGAGACGCAGGAAGGCCCGATCAACATCGCCCTGTTGAACGCCTTCGGCTTCGGCAGCAATAATGCCGCCGTGGTGTTCAGGAAATTCTCGCGCTGAGACGCACGATGCCCGCTGAATCCGAGATCGCCGTCCGCATTCGAACCGCGCTGGGCGAGTACCTGAAGCGCGATCCCTCGTCCATTGAGCCGCGCCACGCCTTGCGGGAGGATCTGGGCCTGGACTCGATGGCCACGATCGAACTGTTGTTCAAGATCGAGGAGGTCTTCGACTTGCAGATTCCCGATCAGGACCTCCAGAAACTGTCGAAGGTCTCCGACGTGATCGCGTATGTCGAAGGCCGGGTCGGCCATCCGGCGGCCCCGGCGTCCCATGCGCCGGCGAAACCGCCGGCCAAGCGCACGGCTTCAAAAAAGAAAAGGTGATCGCATGTCCGGAGGCACAGGGCGCTCCGTTACACTGGGTGAACTGGCCCGCGCCGTCGGCGGGCGGGTCACCGGCGCGGAAGACACGGTCATTTCCGGCGTCGCCAGCCTGGAGCAGGCCCGGCCCGGGGACCTGGCCTTCGTGGACGGAGACCGCTTCGCGAAGGCCGCGCTCCATTCGAAGGCCGCCGCCTTTGTCGTCGCCCAGCCCCTGAGCGATCTTCCCCGTCCCCAGCTGGCTGCGGCCAACCCGAAATACGCCTTCGCGCGTCTCGTCCAGCAGTTTTTCACGTCTCCCTACAAGGCCCGCGGCATCGCGCAACCGATCGCGCAGGGCACCGGCGTCCAGATCGGCCCGGACGTCTCAATCTGGCCTTTCGTCACGCTGGGCGACCGCGTGAAGATCGGCGCCCGGGTCACGCTCTATCCGGGCGTGTTTGTCGGGGACGATTCCGAGGTGGGTGACGATTGCCTGCTCTACCCGAACGTGACCGTCCGGGAACGCTGCACGATCGGCCGGCGCGTCATCATCCACAGCGGCACGGTGATCGGCAGCGACGGCTTCGGGTATGTGGAGCACGAGGGCCGCCACCAGAAGATTCCCCAGGTCGGCTCGGTCGTCATCGAGGACGACGTCGAACTGGGCGCCAACGTGGCCGTCGACCGGGCGACCTTCGGAAGGACCATCATCAAACGGGGCACCAAGGTGGACAACCTGGTCCAGGTCGCGCACAACGTGACGGTGGGGGAACACAACATCCTCGTCGCGCAGGTGGGAATCGCCGGCAGCACGACGCTGGGCTCGCACGTGGTCGTCGGCGGGCAGGCCGGCCTCTCCGACCACATTGAAGTCGGCGACCGGGTCATGATCGCCGCCCGGTCAGGGGTCAACCGCAGCCTCGCCGGCAACCAGATCGTCTCGGGCGCCCCGGCCATGCCGCACGAAATTTCCATCAAGGCGCAGGCGGTGGTCCCGCGGCTTCCGGAACTGCGCCAGCAGGTGCGCGACCTGGAGCACCGCGTCCGTGAATTGGAATCCCGCGCGAGCGGGAAGCCTAAAGGCAAGAAGCGAACGTAACGTCGCGCGCCCTGCCGGACGGCTCCTGCCAGACCGTCAGCCTTTCCCCAGCACCCTCCGCCAGAAAAACAGCTTCGCCCAAAAGAATCCGGCCCAGGGCATCATCACGGCCGCGACCTTGTCGACATGCCCGCTGGAGATGCTCAGCGCGGACAGTCCCAGCAGGACTCCCGCCCCCAGCACATAGGCGACGGGCACCCACGCCCGGCCCCGGTGATCCAGCTGCACGGCTGCCATCTCCTTCTTGGACTTCTTCGGCAATTTCCGTTCAAATGCCCGCATGCGCGCGGCAAAATACCCGGGGAACGCCCGCAACAGGTAGCGATGGTAGCGGGTCTGTCCCCACCCCAACAGGGCGCCCCCGGCCAGGAGTCCGGTCGTTTCTTCGAAGGCCCGCAGGCCATAGGTTTCCGTCACGAACTGATAGATCAGGGCGGCAGCCGAGGAAATCACGCAGATCAATCCCAGCAGGCCGGCGGGAAAGAGGATGTGCGACTTTACATACTCCTGCGCCTTTTCCAACTCCAAACCCTGGCGTTGAACGGTCACAAGTTTCGGCATGGCACCTCTACCGGGCGGGCCGGCCTTCAGGGGAATCGTCCGGCTCTTCGAAGTCGGCCGGGGTCGTCAGCGACTGGCCCGGAACCCGGTACCATTCGGCCGCCCAGGCGCCCAGATCGGTCAAATGGCAGCGTTCGGAACAAAAGGGACGCCACGAATTCGTTTTCCATGTCGTCCTGACTTTGCAGACGGGACAGCGCAAGTTCCTGGCCATGCTTGTGTTCATCCTGCTGCGGCCCAACGACCGGCAGGCCGCGCGCGATACTCCGCCCCCAGCGCGCGTATTGACGATCGGCCGGCCCCGTGGCCGCGCCCAGCGCGCCGGTCGACCGTTGCCGGATCCGGATCGCGCACCCAGACAGGCGATTCCTGCCTGGCAACCAGCCGCACGAACATTTTCCTGTCCACAAAAACTGTGGGGACGCTGTGGATAGGCCTGTGGCTTGTCGGGACTCCGTCTCGACACGCGAGCGCTTCAACGTGATTGCACAATATTTGGGCTGTATCCATCCTGAAAATTCATGCGGTTAGGTTTTTTGTGGCGTCGCCATCACGGTGACGCAAACTGTTGGGGTTGCGCATCCGCGGCACGTGGCGGGTAGGTCCGCCATCAACACAGACCCTTCGTCAGATACGCAACCGAACCCAAGAATCCCGCCCGGCAGGACTACTTGCCCAGAAACTGCTCAACGTTCGCTTTTTTCATGCGTCCCACGTCAACCCATTGCTGCGTCATCGTCACCGCCGCCTTCAACCGGGCCTCCACCGCTTCGAAACGCTGGGGTTGCACGGAAATCTGTTGCCGGGCCACCAGCGAGAGCCAGCTGTGCAGGCCTTTGAAGAATGACATGACCGCGGACGCGCCGGCTGCATAAGCCTCATCCCGCAACCGGACGATGTCCTGAAGGACTCCGTCAAGGCTGCCGTTCGAGGCGATGGCCGTGGCCCCGTCGGTCTTGAGGCTGGCGAACGCCTTTTCAATACTCGGCAACTTCTGCTGGACATCGGCCAGCAGATGCGCGTCCAGTGCATCGAGCTCGCGGAGATTCCGAAGGATGGCCTCCCGATCACCCGCCACGGCCCCCTGGCCGGCGCCGCCGGCCGGCACCTCGATCAGTGAATCCACAAGCTTTCGGGTCGTCTCGGCCGATTCCGCCCGGCTCTGCTGCAGCTCAAGCAGGGCATCGATGATGGGACCGGTCAGCGCCGATCCCGTGGCGGCTGGAGCCGGAGCCGGGGCGGTCCGGGAAGCAGGAGCCCCGGCCGGCTGAGCCCCGACGGGGTACGCGGGCGAGGGGATGAGGCGCTGGAGAGCCATGGCCAGGTGTTCCAGGGATTCCCGCAGGGCCGCGCATTGGCCTGCCGAACTGATCCGTCCCTGTCCCTCGATCGCCTCCAGGTGCGGCAGCATGGCATAGGCCAGCTTTTCGATATCCGGCCGCTCCACCGTCGCCGCGGATCCGCCCAGGTTCGTGATCCCGTTTCGGATGGTCTCGAAGAGCTTGGCGCTCCGGAACTGGGGAGGACCCGTCTCCAGCTCGTGCAGGGCGGATTCCACCTGACTGATCCATTCCTGGGCTTCCGCGGCGAAGAGCGCGATAATCTCTTGTTGGAAGGGGTCTGTCGTGCTGTTCGGTTCCATGGTTCGTTCTTACGGCGGTCTCGTGATCAGGTGCCGGTCTGAAGCAGCTTGGCGATCTGGCCGACCCGGTCATTGGCTGCCACCAGGGCCTTCTCCAATTCCTCCACGCGCTTCGTCAGCTGCGCGGAGCGCTGTTGTTCCTCGGCCAGCAGCGTTTCGAGCTGCTGGGCCCGTTCTCCCCCGCCCTGCTGCACGGCGGTCTCAAGCTGTTCATACAGACGGGCTGATTGCGCCTGCTCCTCAGCCAAGGCGGCTTCCAGGTCCTTGACGCGGGCGACGGCCTGACGGAAGGCCTGCAGCTTGTCCTCGGTAATGCGGTACACCTTGGTCGTCTGCGACAGATCAATTTTTGACGTCTGGGTCGGGTCGAACGACGGCGCGGGCGGCGGTGCAACTTTTGGAGCCGGAGGCGGCGGAGCCGGCGGCGGCGCAAACACCGGGGGTGGCGGGGCGGCCGCAGGCACAGGCTCGGGCGCAGACGGGGGACTCGGAGGAGCGGACAAGGAGAAGGCCGGCTCCACCGGGGGGGAGGCGGCAGGCGGCGGGTCAGCTGCCGGAGTCGTTTCCATCGTCAGCCCGGCCGGAGCGGCTTCCATCGTAGGCGCCGCCGCAGCCGTTTCCATCGTCAGCCCGGCCGGAGCGGCTTCCGTCGTGGGCGCCGCCGCAGCCGTTTCCATCGTGAGCGGACTCGGAGCGCCCTCCTGCCGCCGGGCCAGCAACTCCTTCACCTTGTCTTGAAGCGAGGAGCCCTGGAACGGCTTCTTGAGGACGCCGTTGGCCCGGCACAACTCCATCTGCTTGGTCACTTCGTCGTTGACGATGCCGGAAATCAGCAGCACCGGCGTGTCGGCCAGCCCTGCCTGCGATCGGACGAACGTGCACACATCGTAGCCGCTCCGTCCCGGCATGATGACATCCGAGATGATCACATCCGCTTTTTCCCTCGCCAGCCAGGCCAGCGCTTCCTCCCCGCTCGAGGCCAGGGCGACTTCGAGCCCGGCCTGCACCAGCAGGCGCTCGGCCACCTTGCGAACCGCCATGCTATCGTCGGCAATCAGCACTCTCGGCATCAGAATCTCCCGTTCACATCCTCAACAGCGTCTGCCCGCACTAGGCCGTGGCTTGGGCGGCGCTCTTCCAAATTTCCGTCCATGAATAGATCGGAACTTCTTCCTCTCCGATCGCGCATCTTCCGATCACTCCCGGCATGCCGGCCGGGGCCGGCTGAATCGTTTTGGCCTCCACCTGATGCAGCGACGGGATGTCGGCGTCGATACACACGGCCATCGGCCCGTCCTGGCGCTTGGCCCGCAGGCACAACCGCTCCGCCTTGGGGATCTGCACCATCAGCAGCCTGGCCAGATCGAACACCGGCAGGATCTCGTCGCCCTGCCGCACCAACGCGTTGACATAGGGCGTCAGGCTGGGAACCGGCATCGCCTCGGCCCACGTCGACACGCCGTCGATTTCCTCGGCGCGCACCGCGATCCGCTTCCCCCCGACCGAGCAGAGCACAAGCGACCAGGGTTTGGCCTCCTCAGGCGTCTGCCCACGGTGCTTGGTTGTCCTCAACATCCTTGGATTCCTCCAACACCAGACCTTCCAGCACATCGAGCGAGGCCGCTTCGCCCGTGGCGGCCTCAGGTATCTTGCGCGGCCGCTGTTCCCCCATCGCGGCCGGGGCCGTCTCCTCGCCCGCGTCCGCCGGAGCCTGGTCGAGGACATGCTGCTCCTCCAGCATCGCCCCCTCTTCGAGCGTTTTCGCAACGAAGGCGTCCATGCTCTGGCTCATGAGCCATCCGGCATTGAGCATGAGCGCCACCGTGTCGCGAAACAGGAACATTCCGGTGAACCAGCTCTGCTCCACGCCGGTGAAGTGCGGCGGGAGCGGCGAGATGGCCTGCAGGTCGACGTCTTCAATCCCCAGGGTCCGGTCCACACGCCACGCCTGCCGCGCGCGATGTTCCCCGCACAGGATAATCCGCATGTCCGGGGTCAGCACCGCCGGCGGCAGGCCCAGACGGGCGGCCAAGTCCGTGACGCGGCACGTTTCACCGAACAGCGAGACGATCCGCGCCTCCACCGCGTCGCCGAACTCGACGACGCCGCGGACGATCGCACCGGGAATCGCCAGGTACGTCCGGCCGCAGGCCACGACCAGGACCTGCATGGTGCCCAGCGTCGGGGCGACGTGATCCCTTCTCCCTCGCAGACTCATCGGTTCCTACCGGGTGGTTAGTTCGTGGCGCCGGCCGGCCGGCTGATGTACTGCTCGACGGCGGCGACGAGCGCGCGTTCCTCGACCGGCTTGGTCAGGTACCCGGACGCTCCGAGGCTCATGGCGGCCTGCTGATGCTTCTCCCCCGCCCGCGTCGTCATCACCATGATCGGGGTGGCCTTGGTCTTGGGACGCTGGCGCAATGTCTGCAACACTTCGTAGCCGTTCAATTTCGGCATCTCCAGGTCGGTGATGATCACATGATAGGAGATTTGCGTCGCCTTCTTCACGCCATCCTCCCCGTCCACCGCGGTGTCCACCGTGTAGCCCGCCCGCTCCAGCATCCGGCTCACGAATTTCCTGACGCTGAGCGAATCGTCGATCAGCAGAATGCGGGTCGGCCCGCCGACCGTTTCGCCCGCGTCTTCTCCGGACGCGGTGTCGTCGGCCGACAACAGGGACTGCGCGAAGGACGGAGCGGCCAGTTCCGCGGCCCGGCCGGCCAGCAGGCGGCCGATATCGAGCACCAGCACCACGTGCCCCTCCGGATCGATGCTCGCGCCGCCGAAGTAGGATTGCTGGAGGGGCCGCAGCGTGCCCAGCGTCTTGACGACGATTTCCTGCCGGCCGAGCAGCTCATCGACCGCCAGCCCCGTCATGCCGGTCGCCCCGCGGGCCACCAGGACCGGGCGTGACCCCTCGACTTTCGACTCCCCCAACCCGAGCATGCGGCCCAGGGAACGCACTTCGAGCGCTTCCTCTCCGATCTGAAGAATCGGCCGTCCGCCCACGTCCTGCACGGATCCCGGAGTCGCCAGGACGACCTCGCGGATGGTGGACAGCGGGACCGCGAAGCGCTCCGTCCCCACGCGTACCAGCAGGGCCGTGGAAATCAGCAGCGTGAACGGCAGGCTCAGGGTAAATTTCGTCCCGACGCCTATCTCGGTCTCGATGTCGATCTGCCCGTTCATCGACTCGATGACGCGCTTGACCACGTCCATGCCCACGCCGCGTCCGGCTTGGTCGCCGACCTGGTCGGCCGTTGAGAAGCCGGGCAGGAAGATCAGCTTGAGCGCGTCCGCGTACGGAAGGTCCGGCGCCTGCTCGGGCCGGATCAGGCCGACCGCCACGGCTTTCGCCTTGATCCTGTCCACGTCGAGGCCGGCGCCGTCGTCCTCCACCTCGATCACCACGGAGTTCCCGCGATGCGCCGCGTGCAGGTACACCGTTCCCTTGGCCGGCTTGCCGTTCGCCTTGCGGATATCCGGCAGCTCGATGCCGTGGTAGACGGAGTTCCGCACCATGTGCACCAGCGGATCCACCAGCCGCTCGACGACCACCGTATCGACTTCCGTCTGCTCGCCGGACGTGACCAACTCCACGTCCTTCCCCGTCGACCGGGCCATCTCGCGCACGGCGCGCTTGAACCGCGTGAAGGGCGTGCCGATGGGCACGATGCGGGCGCGGGCGATCTCGTCGCGCATATCCAGGGTCAACCGTTGCAACTGGCCCATGTCTTCCCGGGCCTTCTTGATGGACCCGCTGAGCTGGGCCATGACCTCGCCGACGTCGGTCGACACTTCCGAGATGCGGCGGGCCAGAATGTTGAAGTCGTCGTACCGGTCGAATTCGAGGCCTCCGAAATCAGCCGTCATCGGCAGGCCGGGCCCCGCCCCCGGGGCCGC
>JBFGRH010000011.1:0-18908 GCA_041563795.1 Nitrospiraceae bacterium
CCACAAGCGCCGGCGCATCGCCCGCCACGACGATGTCGCGGCCATGCACCGCCTCAATCCCTTCGATCCCGATACCCGTGGTGACGATCGCACACCCGGCCGCCATCGCCTCCAGCAGCTTGGTCCTGGTTCCGGCGCCCGTGAAATGGGGCGCGACGTAGACCGTGGCGGCTCGAAGAGACGGGACCATGTCCGGCACCGCGCCCGCCACGGTCACTCCGGGACCGGACAGCCGCCTGACCCGGGCATCGGGATTCCTGCCCACCAGCCGCAACTCCACATCGGGACAGCGGCGACGGATCTCCGGAAAGAGGCGCCCCGCCAGCAGCTCGGCCGCCTCCACGTTGGGTTCGAATCCCATGTCGCCGCTGAACAGCACGACCGGCGGACCGGACGGGCGGGACGGCCCCGGCGTGACGGCGGCGCAATCGACGCCGTTCGGGACGACGAGCAGCTTCCGCCCGGGGCGCTCCCGCTCACAGCGCGCGCGGTCCATCTCCGAGACGACCAGCACGCAGCAGGTCTTCGGCCAGCAGAACGCGTCATAGGCTCCAAACCGCACGAGCCGCATCAGGTTTTTGATCCGTGCTGCGACGCCCCGTTCCTGCCGCAGCGCGCGAAGAGGCCCGGCCAACCCATAGGCCCACGTGTCCAGCACGACAGGCAGGCGAAGATCGCGCGGCACATAGGGCAGCATCGCCGGCTTTTCGACCTGCACAGCCCCGTAGTGCCCGGAGGCCAGACGCCGGCTGGCCGCCGCAGCCAGCGCCGGATCCTTCTCGTACGGGCCGACATGCAACCGTCTCCGCATCGCGCCGCGCGGCGAGGCCGTCACGTATTCGACCTCGTGGCAGGCGCCCTTGAGCAGCCGCGCGCTTTCCTCCTGCCCGTCACCGGCCGCTGCAACCAGGTCGACCGGGAACCGTTCCGCAAGGAACCGCACCAGATGGTACATACGCTGGGCGCCGCCCCCGCCGGAGAGGCAGGGAGGAGCCGGAGCGAGGAAGAGCAGCCGCATCAGCATGCGCCTTTCACTTCCGAGAATATCTTTAACGTCCGCCGGGCCGATTCCGGCCAGCTGAATTGGGCCGCCCGGCGAAATCCCTTCGTCCGAAGTTCCTGCCGGAGCATCGAATCGGTCAGCGCCCGGTAGAGGGCCTCCCCGATCGCCTCCTCGTCCGTCGGCGGAACCAGCAGGCCCGCGTCTCCGACGACCTCCGGCAAGGACCCGGCGTTCGAAGACACGACGGGAGCCCCGCAGGCCATGGCTTCGAGCGGAGGCAGGCCGAATCCCTCGTAGAGCGAGAGGAAGGCGAAGGCCTCGGCCTGTTGGTAGAAGCACGGCACATCCTCCGGCCTGATGAACTCCGGCATCACGCAGGCGCCGGCGGCGACCAGATCGGAGGCCGCCTCCACCACGTCGCGCCCCCATCTCGTGTCTCCACACAGCACCAGTTGGTGCTCGAGCCGCCGCGATTGCCGCAGCCGGCGGAACACGCGGACCAGCGTCTCCACATTCTTGTGCGGGCCGAGCGAACCGACATACAGCACGTAGGGACGGGTCACCCCGTACCGCGCCAGGACGCGCGCCGACGCTTCCTGATCGTCGGGAGGCCTGAACCGGTCATCCGCGCCCGGATAGACCACGTGCACGCGGCGCGGATCGGCCCCCATCAGGTCCACCAGGTCCTTTTTCGTGCATTCAGAAATCGCGAGGATCGCGTCGGCGCGCTCGAGGCTCCGTGCCATGCGGGGGGCCAGCCGGCGCCGGTCGCGTTCATAGAACTGAGGGAACCGCATGGGGATGAGGTCGTAGGCCAGCAGCACGGTCGCCGCCCGCCGCAGCACCGGCGTGACATAGACCGTCGAAAGAAACAGGTCCGGATGGCCGAGCCGGGCCTCGGTCCCCGGGATGTGCCAGGCGTGCCCCGTCCAGCACCAGTCCAGCACGCGATCCGGCACCAGGGTCACGTGCGTCGAACAGCCGGCCAGCGCGGGATCGCGCCTCAGCGCGGACAGGCCGCGCCTCGTGCGCGTCCGGCATCCGCGAAAAAACAACCCCCACTCATGCTCGCGGCCTTCCACGACCAGATGCCGGATCAGTCCGTGCACATACGTTCTGATGCCGGCCTCGCCGAGCAGCGGTCCCCCGTCCGCTACGATCCGCATCCCGCCATGCTCCCGTTGGGCTCGATGGCAAGCGGCGCCACGGCCCGGTCCTGACCTTTGAAGTCCGCGGGGACCGCTTCGTGCCCGGCGCATGGAGACCAGCGCCCTCCCGCGCTCTTCGCGTATTCGAGCGTCCGCACGCGTACAGGCGCCGGCAGCGCGCGCAGGTCCCGCCGTCCAAGGTTCATCGAATGGGCATCCTTCCCTGGCTTCTCACCGGGGCTTGATCGCACAGGCAAAATAATAGAATCCGAGCCAGTCGCCAAGGCGCGTGCCGTCGAAACGCTTCCAGAAGGCCTGCGTCCGCTCGACCAGCCGGACCTCCCAATCCCTGAGCCGCTGGACGCGCGACAGCATGGGAATGTACGGAGGCACGACCCCGGCCGGAAAGACCCGTGCCTGCGCCAACCCCTGCGCCTCCAGCAAATCCAGGATCTCCCGTCGCGTGAAGGACCGTTCGTACATCTCCTCGATCCGCTCGCCGGTCACGGCGCGCTTCATATTCCCCACCCAGTCGAGCGACCGAAACAGCGAGAACTTCTTCGGAACGATGTCGGAGTAAAACAGGCCGCCCGGCTTGAGGACGCGGACCATTTCCCTGACGATTGGCGTCGGATCGGCGAAATGCTCCAGCAGGCCCGTGGACAGCACGACGTCGAAGGCGCCGTCCCGCACCGGAAGCGTTCCCCCGTCGCCCGCCACGAACCGCCCTTCCGACCGGATCGACTCGTAGTTGGTCCGGGCCGATTGCAGCGCCTCGCGCGAAGAATCCAGGCACACGGTCCGGTAGCCGGCCATGGCGAGCAGGCAGGACAGCCGCGCGGAACCGGCGCCGACCTCGAGCGTCGCGCCCGACGCGGGCAGGATCGCCGACAGGTACTCCAGCTTGATGCGGTCCAGCACCTGGGTCATGGTCCGCGCCGTCAGCGTGGCCTGGGGGTCGCTCCAGTACGCATCCCAAAACCGCCGGTGAGGATCGCCCCTCATCACGCGCGCTTCCGGAGCACGAATTTATAATCCGCCGGCGTGCCGATGACCGCCCACTCGCGCGCGCGCCGGACCAGCGCCTTCAGGGCTTTCCCGCGTCCGGACGGCCCGGACACGTCCGTCTCGTAGAGCCGCTGCGAATCGAATCCCGCCCGGGAAAACATCCGCCGCCAGTACCGCAGCGGCTGCACGTTGACGTGTGAGGGATCCCGGGTCGCGTTGGGATGGCGGGGATGGCAGATTTTCAAGTAGGCCACGCCATGGCCGGCCAGCACGCGCCGGATCTCCCCCAGCAGCGGCAGCGGGTCCCGCACATGCTCGAACAGATCCAGCGCCGTCACCATGTCGCACGAGGCCTCCCTGACGGGAAGCCCCCTCAGCACATCCGTCACGATCAGCTTCCCGCGGACCGCGGCTTCGCAATGGGACACGGCATAGGCGCTGACGTCGGCGCCGAAGGCCGCGCGGACGCCCTGTTCCCGCAACGCCTCGACCAGGTATCCCTTGGCACAGCCCAGATCCAGCAGGCGCGCGGGGGCCCAGCGACGGGCGAGGAACGCGGCGGTTTGGACCGCCTGGGGATAGATGCGGTCCCTCGTATGGGGCGGACTCTGGCGTATCCCGCCTTCGAAATAGTCACGATCGTAAAAGGTGGAGGAATTCGTGTTCGTCATGCATTCCTGTCTTCGTGCCCGCGTGTCGTGAATTCGCCCCGGCATACCCTGCGGCCCCCTACCCGGTCGGCGCCCCGGCAAAGGCCTCCCTGAATCGTCCGATCACCTTGGTCATATCCTCGGCCGTCACGATCCGGCAGAGGAGCAGGAGCCCGCCGTAGACCCCCAGCGCGACCAGCGTGGCCGCGGCCGCTCCGGCGGGCTGCAGGATCCACAAGGCCAGACACCCGGCCGCCGCAGACCCGGCGATCCCGGACAGGGCCGCCAGGGACGGTGTCACACGCCACGTGCGCATGGCCAGCCACGCGCCCATGCAGGCCAGCGCGGCTTCCGACACCAGCATCGTGACCGCGGCTCCCATGGGCCCCCAGCGCGGAATCATCCAGAAATTGCCCGCGGCATTGAGCGCCAACCCCCCAGCCAGAACCACCAGCCATCCACGCTCGAACCCCTTGGCCTGCAATGCGATGCCGACCGGCGCATAGAGCCAGTAGGCGACCGCCGACCAGGCCAGCACCGTCAACAGCGGAGCCGCTTCCACGTAGGCGGCTCCGTACAGCAGTTCGATTAGCGGCCTCGACAACCCGGTGAAGGCCAGCGCGATCCCGGGCGCGACGACGGCAAAGAGGCGCGTGATGCGACTTAACCGTTCCTCCCCTTCCGTTCCCTCCGCCTGGACGATGAACGGGAAGAGCGTCCCGGATGCCGTCGCGCCAAGATTGACCATCATGTTGATCGGTTTGTACGCCACGCTGTACAAGCCCACGGCGGCCGGCGACGCCAGCTGCCCCAGCAGCACGATGTCCAGCCGCGTGTAGAAACTTTGCACGACGGTCATGGCGCTGAAGGGGAGCCCTTCGCGGATCATTGCGGGCATCGAGACCCGGTCGGTGCCGGGCCCGACGAGGAACGGTCCCGCCGCCCACCGCGCCACGCCGACGGCCGCTCCGGCGACGACGACATGGACCCACAGAAATCCGGCCACTCCGCCGCCGGCGAGCGCCGCGACCACCAGCAAGAGGAAGCCGGCCGATCCCGTCAGCAGTTCCGCCAGCGCCACGCGGCCATACTGCGCCCGTCCTCCGAGGACGGCCAGGTACGGCCAGCTGATCGTGCCCAGTACCAGCTGGCCTGCCGCCAGGACCACATACTCAAGGGGAACCGGCTGCCCGGGAAGGATCGCCCCAAACCCGACGATCACCGCCGCCACAATGACGGCCAGCAGCGCCTGCAGACGGACGGCGGACACCATGAGACCGGCCGCGGATTGGGGATTGCGGGCGATGGTCCTCGTCACCACGGTGCTGATGCCAAGGTTGGGCAGCAATCCAAAAAACGCCGCGATGCCCATGGCGTAGGCGTACTGCCCGAGCTGCTCGACCCCCAGCACGCGCGCAACCAGGACCGAACCGGCCAGCGCGATCACGTACCCGGCCATCCTGCCCAGCAGGATCCACGTCGTCCCCTTGCTGTAGGACAGCTCGCTCACGCCACGCCCCAGAGGCCTTCATGCCGCGACGCCAGGTGCTCGCGTTATGCCCGTTGAAAGCGGTACGGTTTGACCGGCGCGGCCATCTCGGGGCCCGACTCCTGAGCGGGAGCCTCTCCTTGCAGCACGGTCACCTTGACGATCAGCGCCGCGTACAGCCAGAACGGCTCCATGATCCGCACGATGATGAACGTGTTCGAACCGATGGCATGCACCAGCATCCCCACCAAACCCAGGAGAAAACCGAACGTGATGCCGGCGAAATACGGATCGCGTATCCGGTGCATGCCGGAGCGGGTCAGCCGGTACAACGACCAGATCAGGTACCAGAACGCGCAAAAACCCAGTATCCCGACGTCCGCCAGCAACTTCGGGTACATCGCATCCATGAACGGGGCACCCGTGACACCCTTGCCCCACAGGGGCGATTCCGTCCATGCATGAATGGCCCTCTGCCAGGACCGCAGCCGGTCGGTCGTCGACGTATCCACCCTGATCCGGCCGATCTGGATTTGCTCGCCTTCGTTCGAGGCCTGGGTGAAGGTATACATGATCCGGTCCTTGACGGCCTGAGGAGCCCAGACGGGCATCGAGAAGATCACGAACAGGATGCCGGTCACCAGCAGCGGACTCCTCGCCCGGACAAAAAACAGCACGACCAGGACGACGACCGCCGCGGCCAGGAATGACGCGCGCGAGAGCGTGGCCTGCAGGGCGATGAACCCGAGCACCAGGAGCCCCAGGTAGGGCAGCTTGCGTTTGAGCGCCCCGGGCGTGAGCAGCAGTCCCGCCACGATGGACAGCATGAACACGAGATAGCCGCCGAGCGTGTTCGGCTCCCCCTCCTTGCCTTCGAACGGCGCGGAGGCCCGCTCGCCGCCGGGAATCTGGGCGATCGCATAGAGCGAGACCAGAAAGCAGGTGACCAGGCTGACGATCACGAGGTTCCTGACCTGCTTTTCGTCGGTCACCAGGTTGACCGTCATGAAATAGAGGAAAAAATACTCGTAGTACTTCAGGACGAAGAAAAATCCTCCGAACGGTCGCACACGCCCCAGGAGTACCCCGATCAAGGTTGCCAGGATGCTGGCGCCGAGATAATAGGCAATGGCGCGGTTCAGGGGGGTCGAGAGATACTGCCCCCCCTGCCGCACGATGGCGATTTTCGCCAGCCAGGCGCACCCGACGAGCAGCAGGAGAAAGTCGTCGAGCCTCAACGTCAGTCCGCGGCCCAACTGGGTCCCCTCCCCGGTCGTTCCGCCGAGCAGCACCTCCGGTCCAAGCAACATGGAGACGACGATCAGGTACAGGCCCGTCATGGGAAAGAGAAACGCGACCATCAGCACCAGGATGCCGATCGCGATGATGCCCCCCATCCCGGGTTTGGCCAGGACGATGACGAGCGCCAGCGGGACCGCCAGCACCGCCGTGATCAGCAGCTGCGACGCCCGGGATTCAAGAACATCCTGCATCATGTTCGGACCTTACCGCTTGGGGCTGGCGTGGAGGATGGGAAGACCGCGGAGCGTGTCCGCCGTCACCGGTATTCGTATCGGTAATAACCGTATTCGGGAGTGATCTCGGCCCGCACGTTGGTGAGCACCGTGCCCAGGACCTTGCCCTGCGCGTGGTCGACAAGAAATTTTGCCCGCTTCAGCGCGCTCCGTCCGATGCGGCCGACCTGGTACACCAGGACGACGCCATCCACCTTCGAGCTCATCATGACGGCATCGGCGATGGGCAGAATGGGAGGCGTGTCGAGCAGCACGACGTCATACTCCTCGCGCATCTGCTGGATCACTTCCAGGAACTTCGGTGAGTTGATGAATTCAGCCGGGTTGTGGGGAATGGTCCCGCTGGTCATGATATTGAGCAGATCGATGCCGGGCGTGTTGACGATGCGATCCACGCCCATGAGTCCGATCATCAAGTCGGTCACGGTCCTGACCGCCTCTCGCCACTGCACCCCCCCTGTGAGCACTTCGGACAGCCCCGGCGAGCGTTCAAGCCCCAAACGGGCGTGCACGAACGGGCGACGGAGGTCGGCATCGACCAGCAGAACCCGCTTGCCGTCCTGCGCGATCGTCAGCGCCAGGTTCACGACCGTGGTGGTTTTGCCCTCGCCCAACCCGGCGCTGGTGAACAGGAACGTCTTGGCCTGACCTTCCCGGCTGGCGAATTGGATGTTCGTGCGGAGCGACCGGAACCCTTCCGAAATCACCGATTTTTCATCGTAGAGACACACCAGCTTCGAGAATAACGCGACGGTGTCGGGCCTGGTGTCCGGGGGCAATTCCATCGCGGCCGCTTCCAATTGCTCCTTTTCGTTGAACCTGGGGATGACCCCGAGCACCGGCACCTGCAGGAACTCCTCCACGCCCTCGATCGTCCCGATCGAGGTGTCAAACGATTCACGGGCGAACGCCAGCACGATGCCCAGGAACCCCCCCATGATCACGGCCACGACGAAGTTCATCTGGTTATTCGGCTGGTTGATCGGCGTGGTCGGCAGAATGGCCGGCTCGATGATCGTGACCTCCTCCACCACTTCGGAGTTCTTGATCAGCAACTCCTGATGCTTCACCTTGAGCTTGGCGTAGAGGTCCGCGCTGACCGCCACGTCCCGCTCCAGCCGGCTCAGCTGGATCGCCGCTTGCGGGAAATTGAAGTACCGCTGGCGATAGGTTTCGATCTGCTGCCCCAGCGTCCCTTCACGACCCGAAAGAGTCTTCAGCTTCGTTTGCAATTCGCGGACCATCTCGGCCTTCACGTTCTTGATCTTCCGGTCCAGCTCCCTGACCAGCAGGTGCTGGGGCGTGTAATTGATCAGCAGATTGTCGCGTTCCTGCGAGTAATCGGCCAGCCGGGTGTTCAGGATGGAGAGGAGCGCGGTCGGTTCATCCGTGAAGATGCGCTGCGTTTGGCCACTGTCCGCCTGCTGGACCAGGAAATCGATCTGTTTGACCGTTTCATCCTGCTGGCGCAAGATCCTGTCGTAGTCGGCCTCCAGCTTGGTGAAGGATTCCAGCGCCGCCTTGGCTTCCTCGTTGAGAAAGACCTGTCCCTCCCGCTCCTTGAAATCACGCAGGGCTTCCTCCGCTCGTTGGAGCGAGGCCTCATGCAACACCATTTGCTGCTCCACAAATCGCCGGGAATCCGCCACGGCCTTGTTCCGACTCCGGATATTCTCCGTGCGATAGGCTTCCGCCACGGCGTTGGCAAAACGCTGCGCCATGTCCGCCGACTCCGACGTCGTCGAGATGCGGATAATATTCGAGACCCCCTCCACCGAGGTCTTGATCTTCTGCTGCAGTCCGTAGATCGTCCCCAGATACTCCGGAGGCCGGGCCCGGTTCGGCGGCAGGTCGTTCTTGATCAGCTTGAGGGACTTCGCCGCCTGCTCCACGACGGGAAAACTCCGGATCACCTCGATCTCGGTATTGAGGTCCACGCTCCCCGTCGCGCCGAGCGACTCGAGCAGGAGATTGGCGAAGGTATTGGTCCGCTCGAACTTGACCCGCGTCGAGGCTTCGTAGATCGGAGTGGGCTTGACGTACTGGGTGATCGCCAGCGTAAAGGCCACGACCAGCGCGGCCGAGAGCAGGATCGTGCCCTTCCGCTTCTTGAGGATCAGCCAGTAATCAAGAACGTTGAGTTCGTATTGGGCCACTGTGATTCCCGTGACAGGTGACGCACACGCTAATCCACTCTCGCGTTCGGGAAAAACGTCGGAACCAGCGCGGAAAAGAAGATCGGCGTGATGCCGATGTAAATGAGCGGGAAAATCTTGGTCGCCGTCTGCCCGGCATCACCCAGCCGCTCGCGAGGCACAAACACAATGTCATTTTCCTCGAGGATGAAGTTGCGGCTCATGTCCCCGTACGTCAATGCCCGGGAGACATCGGCCATGATGATCTTGGGGTGGTTCAGATCCCCTCCCCGGATCACGCGAATCTCGTCCAGCAAGGCCGTTTCATTATAGTTGTCCGCCTGGGTGATCGCTTGCAACACCGTCATGTTTCGTGCCAGCGGAAAATGCCCCGTCTTCTTGACGTCACCAAACACGAAAAAGCGTTTCAGCCGCAGCGCTTTCTTCTTGAGCACCAGTTGCACGCGCGGGTTCTTCATGTAGGGAATGACGGCTTCCGTGAGGAGCTGTTCCGCCTGGGCCGCAGTCCGCCCTTTCACGCCCACTTCGAGAAACGAGAACGCCACATTGCCCGTTTCCTGGACGACGCTGGAATACTTCTCCTCGCCCGCCCCCCGCCGGATGATGATCTCCAGCGTATCGCCGGGCTCAATCAGGGCATCGGAACTGACGACCGTCTCATCCGCGTAGAGATCCCCCTTGGGAAGCGGGGGGAGCGTCACGCCGGGCGGCGCGATGGCGGATGGCGGCAGGGACGACTGCGCGGGGTTCCGGCAGCCCAGGGGCCCCAGGACCAGGTAGCCCGAAAGCAGCAGGCACAGTGCTCGTGTCAGCGGGTTCCGTATCATTAATTTCGACGTCGTGACGTCTAGTCGCCTCTGTCCGATCCGACCACTTCGACGATGTGCACCAGGGTCGTCGCGCTCAAATCCACGGATTTCGCCGAACCGGACCCAGGCCCGGTTGTCCCCTGATTGACCGACACGACCGGTCGCAAGGGGTATCGCGGGTTCAATTGCGTGACGACGCCGACCTCGCCGGTATTCAGCTGCACCATCGTGCCCAGGGGAAACAGCGAGAACTGCTGGACCAGCGCCTTGATGATCTGACTGGGGAAGGACGTCTTTTCGGCGACGAGCAATTCGCGGACGGCTTCGTGCGGCATCAGCTTGCGCCGGTACGGGCGCGGGTTCATCAGGGCCTCGAAAATGTCGACCAGGCCGATGATGCGGGCGTATTCATGGATCTGCTCGCCCGCCAACCCGTTGGGATAGCCCTTGCCGTCCCACCGTTCATGCTCCTGGGCGGCAACCTGCGCCAGCCAGGCGTATTGCGCCCCCAGCGCACTGAGCATCTGGGATCCGGTCTCGGGGTGCTTGCGGATCAGCGCGCGATCCTCCTCGTCGAGTTTCCCCGTGTTCGAGAGCACGGATTCCGGCACATGGAACATCCCGACATCGTGTAGCAGGCCGGCCAGGGCCAGACCGATCAGGGCTTCGCGTTGATACCCGATCCCCATCCCCAACTTTATGGCCAGGATGGACACATTGATCATGTTGGCGATGACCGGCGAGCTTTTTTTCCCGCCGATCGCCTTGGCCAGAAAATGATCACCCTGCCGGAGCGCGTCGACAAACCCCGCGGCAATCTTCGTGAACTCCTCCATCATCGCCACGCGCGCCAGGCCTTCGAGCTTGAACGGATTGCCCTTCTGACTCGCGGCGGCCAGACGGAGCAGCGCCTCTTCGGCCATGCGGTACCAATCCGGTCCCGCATAGGGAGCCGGCGCAGGAACCGACACGGCGGCCAGCGAACGAAACGACACCGGCTCCGAACCGCCGGAGCCGCCCTTCGGATCTCGGATAATGTCGCTCATACGGGCCATCGTAACGAATGCCTATCCTCTGCCCCTAACACTTTCGCTTTTTGGACCTGTTCGACCGCAGGATTGGGAACAACTCGAACCAAGAGGGGGGACTAACGCTTGCCGCTGCCGGGCAATGCCGTGGTGGGCTTACCATATAAACTGGCGTACATTAGTCCTAACTTATTGTTTTGTCAAGATGTTTCAGTTTCCTGGCCGAATGGACACTTTTGTGAAAAGCCGTGCGTAATTCCTCTTCTCACCAGGGCCAAGAATCTCACTGATTGGAATCGCGGTGAGGCGGTCCTCGCTCGCTGTCTCGATGCGAAATCCCGGACGGGACAGCCGGGCCGTGATCGATACGGCCCCATCGTGATCCGTACGCAGCAGATAAATGCCGGACTCGTGATAGGCCGTCACCACAACCGGGGCCGGGTGGCCGTAGGCGTTCTGCCGTCCCGATGAAATGACGGCGGCGCGTGCCCCCGCCTGCTCGATCCACGGACGGTACAACGAACTCGCGGCGCCGTGATGCGGCACCTTGAGAATAGTCGCGCGCGCATTCGGCTCCTGACGGTGCAGCCTCGCGAGCGCGGCGGCTTCGGCGTCCGCCGTCAACACGAACGCCTGCCCCCCGCACTGCAATCTCGTCACGATCGACAGGTTGTTCAGGATGCTCCCGTTCGATGGGCGCGGCGTCCCGTCCTCCGGCCGCGGTGCGATGGAGCCGGCGGTCGGGTTCAGCACGATCAACCGGCACGGTCCGGCATCGATGATGGCCCGCCCCTCCACCGCCCGCTCTTCGACAAGGCCGCGCGCCCGCAACGCCTCTTGCAAGCGCCGGTAGAACGGCTCCTCCCGCACGACGCCGTTGCTCCAGTATCGGCCGACTTCGAACGATCGGAGCACCCACGGAAGGCCTCCGACATGGTCCAGTTGCGGATGCGTCGCAATCACATGATCGAGTCGTGTGATGCCCCGCTCCCACAGGTAGGGCGCCACGACGGTGCGGCCCATGTCGAGCGTATCGTAGCGCGCGCCCGCGTCAACGAGGACCGTCTGCCCGTCGGGCAGTTCCAGCACGCAGGCATCCCCCTGCCCCACATCCAGAAACGTGACACGCACGGCATCGTGGCCCGGTGCGTCGCGCGGCGACCAGCCCCACCAGCTCAACACCAGCACCACACCGATGAGACTGACCCGCCGCCGCCAGATGCCGCGCTCCGACGCCGCCGGCCGGATCACGCCCGCAAGCAGGAGGTAGAACGCCGCCATCGCCGGGATCGCCGGTGACGCCACATGCCATTCGGCGCCCGGCGTCTTCGCCATCGCTTCGACGATGCTTGTCATGGACTCGGAGACGGCCCGGATCGACGAGGCGGCGGGAAGCGATTCCCCACCGGCGGCCAACAGCCAGAGCGCCGAGCCCAAACCCAACGGCACCAGGACCACTCCGGCGAGCGGCACCACCACGGCGTTGGCGAGCACCCCGAGCCACGCGATCTGCTTGAAGTGATAGGCCACGAGTGGCAGCGTCGCGAGGGTCACCCCGCCGGTCAGCCAGAGATAATCCCCCAATCGCGTCCCCGCCCTCTCCCAGAGCGACGGGTGCCTGGGCGGCAGCCCTTCGTCCTCCCAGGCGGAGCGCGACCCGATCACCAGCGCGATGGCCGCGACGGCCATGAAGGACAGTTGGAAGGAAATGTCGTAGAGCGCGCGGGGATCGTGCGCGACCAGCAGCAGCGCGGCGCAGGCCACGGCGCGCAGCAGGTCGTGCGGCCGCCCCAGCCACACCGCCAGCATGACGATCGCGATCATCACCAGCGAGCGGACCGTCGCGACCTCCGCCCCGGCGAGCAGCGTGTAAAACGTCACGAGGATCATCGTCGCCACCGTCGCCAGGCGGGACGGCGTGAGAGATCGTGACAGGGCCAGCAGCCACGCGGCCGGCAGCATGCGGCAGCCCCCTTTGACGAGCAGAAACGTCAGCAGGGCGACCAGCCCGAGGTGCGAGCCCGAGATGGAGAGGATGTGCACGGTCCCGGTGGCCATGAAGGCATCCCGGACCTCGTCCGTCAGGTAGCCCTGCTCCCCGATGATGATGCCCAGAAAAATCCCCCGGGCCGGATCCGGGAGTGTGCGCAGCGCGGCGTCGCGAATGCGCGCGCGCCACTGCTCGATGACGCGCCAGGGCGTCCAGCGTGACATGGGCGGCGGCGCGTTGGTGCGCACCACACGTCCGGGGCCGGAGACGGACGCCACCGCGTCGATGCCCTGCTGCACCAGATAGGCGCCGTAGTCGAACCCGCCGGGATTCCGCGTCCCCGTCGGGGGATGCACGCGCGCCGTGAAGCTGACCTCGTCGCCGGGGAGAAAGTTCCGGTCGGGCTCCCGCCACGTGACGCGCATCCGGCCGTCGGCGGAGCGGCTTCCGGCCCCCTCGCCGACCCGTGTCACGTTCACCACCAGCACGGTGCGGTTCGGCGCATGCCGTGGCGGCGCCACGACCGTTCCCCGCACCAGCACCGGTCCCGGTTGATCAAGCGCGGCGAGTGAAGACTCCGCGCCCCCCGCCGACAGCACCCACAGCACAACCCCGGCCAACAGGAACCCGTAGACCACGGTGCCCTGCGCAGCGGTCCATCTCCCGTATCGTTCACCGCATGTCAGGCCGAGTGCCGCACCAACCAGGCAGAGGAGAATCAGGAAGGGAACGTAGAAAAGGTAGGAACCCAGCGCCACGCCCAACAGCATGGCGCCGGCGATCGGGAGCAGCAACCGCCGTTACCCCAGACTTGGGCGAACGACGGCGGCCAGGTCCTCGGCCACCGAACGGATGAGGGCTTCGCCCTCGCCCTCGACCATGATGCGGAGCAGCGGCTCCGTGCCGGAATAGCGCACCAGGACGCGCCCGCGGCCGTTGAGTTTCGCTTCGCCCTTCCGCAGGGCCTGTCTGAACCCGGGCAGCTCGTCCAGCTCCGGCTTGACCTTCACCGAGAGGTTCAGCAGGATCTGCGGGACCGGTTTCATGCACCCGATGAGATCGGACAGGGAACGGCCGGAGCGTTTCATCAGCGAGAGCACTTGCAACCCGGAGATCATGCCGTCCCCGGTCGTGTTGTGATCGAGGAAAATCAAATGCCCTGATTGCTCGCCGCCGAAATTGTACCCGCCGCTCTGCATCGCCTCCAGCAGGTAGCGGTCGCCCACCCCCGTGCGGACCAGCGTGATGCCGGCCTTGTTCAGGGTTTGTTCAAGGCCGAAGTTGCTCATCACGGTTCCCACCACGGTCTTCTTCTTCAACTCGCCGCGGGCATGCATGTCCAGCGCGAGCGCGGCCATGGCATGATCGCCGTCGACCAACCGCCCCCGCTCGTCGACGAAAATCGCCCGGTCCGCGTCGCCGTCGTGCGCGATGCCGATATCGGCCCCGTGTTCGCGCACCGCCCCCTGCAGGCGCGCGGGATAGACGGCCCCGCATCCCGCGTTGATGTTCATGCCGTCCGGCGCGTCGCCGATCACCCAGACCGTCGCGCCCAGCTCCCGCAAGACCTTGGGGGACACCTTGTAGGCCGCGCCGTGCGCGCAATCGACGACGACTTTCAACCCCTGGAAATCCAGGGCGCGCGGGATCGAGCGTTTCACGAACTCGATGTAGCGTCCTTCCGCGTCGTCGATGCGGAAGGCCTTGCCCACCGCGTCGGCGGTCGGCCGGTGATGCTCGATCTCGTTCGACGTGATCAGGTCCTCGATTCTCGATTCCAATTCGTCCGGCAGCTTGAAGCCGTCGTTGGAAAAAAACTTGATGCCGTTGTCCTGGTAGGGGTTGTGCGACGCGGAGAGCATGACGCCCGCGTCCGCCCGCAGGCTGCGGGTCAGGAACGCGACGCCCGGCGTCGGCATGGGACCGATCAGGTAGACATCCACCCCCATCGAGCAGATGCCCGAGGTCAGCGCCGACTCCAGCATGTAGCCCGACAGGCGGGTATCCTTGCCGATGACGATCTGGTGCCGGCCCGACCGGCGTTTGAACAGATAGGCGGCCGCCCGGCCCAGCTTCATGGCCGTTTCGCTGGTCATCGGCTCGAGGTTGGCGACACCGCGCACCCCGTCCGTGCCGAACAACCTCCTGGCCTTCGTGGCCGGCGCCGCCTTAGCGCGATTTGTGCGTTTGGATCGCATCGATCACCTTGACGACATCCTGCATGGCCCTGACATCGTGCACACGCACCACCCCCGCCCCGCGCAGCACCGCCGCCGCCACCGCCGCGGCGGTTCCCAGCAGCCGGTCGCCGGCCCGCCGGCCCAGCACCTCGCCGATGAACGCCTTCCGTGACGCCCCGACGAGCAGCGGGCGGCCCAGCGTCCGGAACGCATCGAGCCGGTCCAACAGGATGAGGTTCTGTTCGAGATTTTTGCCAAATCCGATGCCGGGGTCAAGCAAGATCTGATCTGCCGCAATCCCCGCCTCCACGGCCGCCCGCATGCGCGCGTCGAGAAATTCCCGCACCTCGGCCACGATGTCACCGTAGCGCGGCGCCTTCTGCATGGTCTGCGGCGTCCCCTGCATGTGCATCAGGACGAGGCCGGATCCCTCCTTCGCCACGATCGCGGCCATGGCCGGGTCGGCCTGCAGCGCGCTGATGTCGTTGATGATCGCCGCGCCGGCCTCGAGCGCCTGCCGCGCCACGGCAGCCTTGGTCGTATCGACCGAGACCGGAACCGCGACTAGCCGGCAGACCTCCTGCACGACGGGAACCAGCCGGCGGAGTTCCTCGGCCTCGGACACCGGCTCCGCACCGGGACGGGAGGACTCGGCGCCGATGTCGAGCAGGTCCGCCCCCTCGTCGACCATCGCCAGCGCATGCTTGACCGCCGCACCGGGGTCGAGGTAGAGCCCCCCGTCCGAGAACGAGTCCGGCGTGACGTTGAGCACGCCCATGACCAGCGGGCGGTCGAGCACAAGCCGGCGCCCTCGCATCAGCAGCACGGGTGCGGAATGGCCTGGTGAGTGCGGCATCACGCTCAGCTGGGTGAAGGAACGACGCATCCGCACCTGTCGTACGAACGCATCATGGCGGCCCGGGAGTGATCAGGCGGGCGTGGGCTGGGGCAGCCCCTGTTGCACGATTTTGTCGATCTCCAGCGCATCGAGCACTTCTTTTTCCAGCAGCGCCTCGGCGAGGGCCTTCAGGATATGCATGTGCTCGGTCAGGAGACGCTTGGTGCGGTCGTAGTTTTCCGTGACCAGCCGCTTGATCTCGCCGTCGATCTGCTCGGCGATCTGCTCGCTGAAATCACGATGCGTGGCGATCTCCCGGCCCAGGAAAATCTCTTCGTTTTTCTTCCCGAACGTCAGGGGGCCCAGCGTTTCGCTCATCCCCCACTCGCAGACCATCTTGCGCGCCAGGTCGGTGGCGCGTTCCAGATCGTTGCCGGCGCCGGTCGTGATGTTCTTGAAAATCAGCTCCTCGGCCACACGGCCGCCCATGAGGATCGCGAGCGTGTTGTAGAGGTACTCCTTGGAATAGTTGTGCCGGTCGTCGGTGGGCAATTGCATCGTCACGCCGAGCGCGCGGCCGCGCGGGATGATCGTGACCTTGTGCACCGGGTCCGTTCCGGGCAGCAGCTTCGCCATCAACGCGTGGCCCGCCTCGTGGAACGCCGTCACGCGCTTCTCCTCGTCGGTGAGGACCATGCTCTTGCGTTCCGCGCCCATGAGCACCTTGTCCTTCGCCATCTCGAAGTCCACGATCTCGACTTCCTTCTTGTTCTGCCGCGCCGCCCACAATGCCGCCTCGTTGACCAGGTTCTCAAGATCGGCGCCGGAAAAGCCCGGCGTGCCGCGCGCGATCTTCTCCAATTCCACGTCCGTCGCCACCGGCACCTTCTTGGTGTGCACCTTGAGAATCTCGGTCCGGCCCTTGATATCCGGCCGGTTGACGACGATCTGCCGGTCGAAGCGGCCCGGCCGCAGCAGGGCGGGGTCCAGCACATCCGGTCGGTTGGTCGCGGCGATCAGGATCACGCCCTCGGTCGTGTCGAACCCGTCCATTTCCACCAGCAGCTGGTTCAGCGTCTGTTCCCGCTCATCGTGCCCCCCGCCGAGCCCGGCTCCGCGCAGGCGGCCCACCGCGTCGATTTCGTCGATGAAAATGATGCAGGGCGCGTGCTTCTTGCCCTGCTCGAAGAGGTCGCGCACACGCGAGGCGCCCACGCCCACGAACATCTCGACAAAGTCCGATCCGCTGATGCTGAAAAACGGGACGCCCGCCTCCCCGGCGATGGCCTTGGCCAGCAGCGTCTTGCCGGTGCCCGGAGGCCCCACGATCAGCACGCCCTTGGGAATGCGGCCTCCCAGCTTCTGGAATTTCCGGGGGTCCTTCAAAAACTCGATGATCTCGAAGACTTCTTCCTTGGCCTCGTCGATGCCGGCCACGTCGGCGAAGGTGATCTTCTTGCGCTCCTCCGTCAGCATCCGGGCCCGGCTCTTGCCGAACGAGAGCGCCTTGTTCCCGCCGATCTGCATCTGGCGCATGAGGAAGAACCAGAGGCCGAGGAACAGGACGAACGGGCCCCAGGTCACCAGAAACGTGATGTACCAGGGGCTCTCATCCGGCGGCTTGACCTCGATCTGGACGTTCCGCTCGCGCAGCACCTTGACCAGGTCGGGATACTCCGCCATATAGGCCTTGATCCTGGTTTCGTTTTTCAGAATCGCGCTGATGTGGTTGGCCTTGATGGTGACCTTCGTCACCTCGCCGTTGTCCAGCTTGGACATAAACTCGCTGAAAATCACCTCTTCTTCCTGGACCTGCGGCGCCACGCTGAACAGGTTGAACAGCAGGATCATGAACAGCCCGACCACGACCCAGAAGAGAAGATTCTTGACCCGCGAGTTCATCCAGCCTCCTCGGTACACACCCGCCGCGCACGCACGGCTCAGTTCAGCGTCATCCTAACACAGGGCGCCGGAAACGCACAATATTCACGCCTACGCCTTTCGCCCCTCGTCATCCACTTTGTCGAGCACCGCCAGGTACGGCAGGTTGCGGTACTGCTGCTGGTAATCAAGCCCGTACCCCACGACGTACTTGTCGGAAATCTCGAACCCGACATAATCCACCTTGACCGCAATCTTCCTGCGTTTCGGCTTACTGAGCAGCGCACAGAGCTTGATGGACCGGGGTTTGCGCTTCGACAGGGTCTTGACCAGGTACTGGGCCGTCAGCCCCGAATCCACGATGTCCTCCACCAGCAGGACATCACGCCCCTTGATGTCCTCGGTCAGGTCCGTGACGATTTTCACCTTGCCCGAGGTCTTGGCCTTGGAGCCGTAGCTGGTCACGATCAGGAAATCCACGCGCAGCGGCGCCCGGATGGCACGCGCCAGGTCCGCATAGAAGGCGAAGGCCCCCTTCAGGATCCCGACGAGAATCAGCTCCTTGCCCTCGTAGTCCGAGGCAATCTTCCGCCCGAGCTCCTCGATGCGGCGCCGCATGTCCTCCTGGGTCACGAACGGACGGGCAAAAATTTTCCCCATGCTCACCCCTGTTCCTCCCCGTCCATTTCAGCCGGCCGCAGCTCCGCGACCAGGATGCGCGTCGTGGACGGCGTGACGCGGAAGCGATGGTCTGTTCGATAGCCCGCCACCCAGAGAATGCCCTCCGGCGCGACCAGCAACGGCACGTCGGCCCGCCGCCCGCGCGACAGCTTGCTGTCCGAAAAATAATCCTGAAGCTTCTTCCTCCGCCCGGCCATCCCCTGCGGATGGAACAGATCGCCGGCCTGCCAGGGCCGGATCTCAAGCCGATGCGTGAATCGATCGGCATCAAACCTCGCGACGTCCCGCCCGGCCGGCCCCAAGTCCTCCTCCGCACCGGCGAATCGAAGATGAAGCGACTGCCCGGTCGGCGGCCAGACGACGGTGGACGGAATGGTCACACGCAGGCCGACCCGGCCCGGTGGACGGTCTCCCCGCGGCCGGCTCGCGTGCCTCGCGGGAAAGACTCTGACATGCTGATAGTCCCGCAGGACCAGCGCGCCCCGCACGGTCAGCGACGAGCCGGATCGACC
>JBFGRH010000012.1:0-18797 GCA_041563795.1 Nitrospiraceae bacterium
CCGCCAAGCCGGAGGACCTGCACAGTCTGATCCTGGCCCTCAACATGGTCAAGGAGGGGCGGCACAACCGGCGTTTCGGCCACCCGATTTTTCTGGGAACGATACAAACCGTTGATCAGCTGGTCGAGACCCTGGCGCGGTAGGGACTGCCCGGCGCGCATCGCTGCGCGCCGGGCAGATCTCCGTTACGATTTGGACTGGCGACGCAAGGCCTGCTTGAGCCGCTCTCTGGCTTGTGGAGGAAGGCCGGCGGACGGCTCCTGCCCCATCAGCCGATCCGGGTGCCGGCGCAGGGCGCGCCGGATGAATTGCAGTTGCTGCTTGTACCGATTGCACAACTTG
This sequence comes from Nitrospiraceae bacterium, assembly GCA_041563795.1. Lineage (GTDB taxonomy): Bacteria > Nitrospirota > Nitrospiria > Nitrospirales > Nitrospiraceae > 2-02-FULL-62-14. The sequence goes on from JBFGRH010000012.1 coordinate 343, forward strand.
CACATCGAAAAATGCGCCCACAAGGACAGTCGCTGCCCCACCGGCAGGTCGTGGTCCATGCTCTCCGAGTAGAGCTCCGTCACTTCCCGGCACTTCAACCAGCGCATTGATCGCTCCTAAGCCTGTCCACGACCGTAGAGGTGCCGCTCAAGGCAGCGCCTGAGGTGTTTCCGCGAGCGGTGCAGGAGCACCCAGAGGTTGTTCGGCGTGATCTTGAGCGTGGAACAGATCTCTTCCGTGGTGACCTCGTCCACCTCGCGCAGGGTGAAGGCCTGCATGGTCCGCTGCGGCAACTCGCCCAGGCACCGCTTCAGCACGTCCCAGAACTCCTGCCGTTCGACCGCCGCATCGGCATCCTCCGGCCAGGCGGCCGGAATGTCCTGGTCCCGTCTCCAATGGCCCCCCTTCTCAAAGAACAATTCCTCTGGCTCCTCGCCTGCTACAGGGCCGTCCAGGTTCTCCGACGGCGTTTCGCGCGCGGCCTTGCGATAATGGTCCGCGATCTTGTGCTTCATGATTCCGACCAGCCAGCTGCGTTCGCTGGATTGGCCGGCGAACCGGCTCCGGGCCTGGAGCGCGGCCAGGAAGGTCTCCTGGACCATCTCCTCGGCCGCCACCGGCTCCCGCGTCCTGAGCAACGCGTACCGGTAGAGGTAGTCTCCATGGAGGTCGGGCCAGCCTTCCGGATCTGACAAGGGGCTCGGCGTCATCACACCTTCCGATCGCAGCACGGTTGATGGTACAGGTGGCCGGGAGTGAGGGATGGTAGTGGAAGGACGTGCGGTAGACAAGTGAATCCTACCGTGAGGAGGACCGGCCTTTTTTCTTCGGCACTTTGGCCGGCGCAGCTGCTGCCGACGGGCGCGCTTCTTTCCCGGTGGGCTCCGTCACGCCGACATCCTCGATCAAGGCCCGCAGGGGCTCGGCGACGGACCAGGCCTGTGCAAAGCAGCCGCGAGGCTGGTGCGGCGCGTCAGCGTCGAAAATTTCAGAGACCTGCCCGATGCAGGCGTCGTGCAGCTGGGCCTCGAGGCCATCCAGGAAGCCCCGCGCCTGCCGCCGCGCGGCCGCCGTCTTGCCCTGCACCCTCATCCAGGCCGTCACGAAGGGTCCCAGCAGGAACGGCCAGACCGTCCCCTGGTGGTAAGCGCCGTCGCGGTTCTGCACGCCACCCTCGTAACGGGGCTTGTATTGGGGTTCGCCTGGAGCAAGCGTGCGAAGCCCGACCGGCGTCAGCAATCGTTTCCGGACCACGTCCACCACCCGCTTCGCCTGCTTGGCCTCCAGCAGCTCGCCCGGAAACGACACGGCGTAGATCTGGTTGGGGCGCAGCGACGCATCGGGGCCATCAGCTCCGTCCACGACGTCATAGAGGTAGCCGCCCTCTTCGCACCAGAACTTCGCCCGGAACGACTTGATGGCCTTGATGCGGTCCTCGTCGCAGCGCTTGGCGAAGGCCTTGTCGCCGAATTTCACGGCCAGGTCCTCGCCCACCGCCAGCGCGCGCACCCACAGGGCCTGGATCTCGACGGGCTTGCCGTGGCGGGGCGTCACCACCCAGTCCCCGACCTTCGCGTCCATCCAGGTGAGCTGCACGCCCGGTTCGCCTCCAGTGATAAGCCCGTCCGCATCCATGCGAATCCCGTAGCGCGTCCCCTGCCGGTACCCGTCCAGGATGGCCCGTACCGCCGGCCAGGCGACACGGCGGACCGCGCCCTCGTCACTCGTATAGTCGAGATACTGTCCGACCGTGTGAACGAACCAGAGCGAGGCGTCGATCGTGTTGTACTCCGGCGTTTCGCCGGCGTCGGGGAAGCGGTTGGGAATCATCCCCTGCGAGACGTGCGCGGCAAAGGCCTCGATAACCTGGCGCGCGATCTCGTGGCGGCCGGTCACCAGGCAGAGGCCAGGCAGCGAGATGAAGGTGTCCCGCCCCCAATCCGTGAACCACGGATAGCCGGCGATCACGGTTTTTTGCCGTCCGCGATCGGACAGGTAGGCCTCGGCGGCCTGCCAGAGCGACCGCACCAGGCCGTCGTGCCCCGGCGCCCCCTCGCCCAGCCGCTCCCGGCGTTCGCGCTCATCCTGCGCAAGCGCCTCGACATCAACCGTCTCGAGCATCTCCGTCGTGAGAACAAGATGGGCTGTCTGGCCCGCGGTCAACTCCATCGTCAGTTCGCCCGGCGACCACCAGTCTTCCTCGCCGTCCAGGCCCCGTTCCTGCTCCACCCAAAACTGCAGCCGCCGGTACCAATCGGGCGAGTGCCGGTACCTGCCCCGGAACAGGGCCGTGACCGCCGGCAGGCCCTCGTAGGGCTGCCAGATCACCTGGCCGTTGACCGAGGCGCCTGGTTGGAGCGAGTAATTTTCATGGTGAGTGGAATGATAATCCCGCCCGGACAGCATCGGCCGCACGAGAAGTTTGGCCCCCGGGCCGCCCGCCTTCGCCAGGCGCCAGCGAATGACCACCATGTCACGGCCCCGCGGGCAGAAGATCTCCCGGATCACCTGCACGCCGTTGACGTCGTAGGTCCAGGTCGGCCAGGGATTGCCCGAAAATCCCACGCACCGTGTGTAGCCGTCCGGATGGATGGCGCCGGGATAGCAATTCGCCGAGAGCGACAGGGACTCGCCGTCGATCTCGACCTGCTCCTCGAGGTGGTTGACGAGGACGAAGCGATCCACCGGAGGGTTGCGCGCGATCAGCAGCAGGGCGTGGTAGCGGCGCGTGTTGGGGCCCGCGACCGTGCCGGACGAAAATCCGCCGCGGCCGTTGGTCTCCAGCCATTCCAAGCCCAGCGCCCTCTCGAGGGTCTGGCAGTCGTTGGGACCGAACATAACGTCAGTTGAGTGAACAGTCATCAGTTAACAGTTATCAGTTCTCAGTTTCCGGAACTGATGACTGACAACTGTTGACTGATTACTTCCCTAATGGGGCCGTTTGAGATCCTCAATACACCGGCTCGCCAGCGCCGTCCAGCCGGTCTGGTGCGTGGCACCGACGCCGCGTCCCGATTCGCCGCAGAAGTATTCGTTGAATAGGACCAGGTCCTTCCAATGCGGGTCCGTGGCATAGCGGCGGTCCTCCCCGTGGCAGGGACGGCGGCCCTGCCGGTCCGGCAGGAAGATGCCCGACAGGCGCCGGGCGATTTCCTGCGCGACCTGCTGCAGGGTTAGCATCGTGCCGGACCCCACCGGACATTCGACCGTGAAATCGTCGCCGTAGAAGTGATGATACCGCTCCAGCGCCTCCACGAGAAGGAAATTCACCGGGAACCAGATGGGCCCCCGCCAGGCCACTTCCTGAAAAATTGCCGAGTCGACCGCCTCCATCCGGACCTCCAGATTAGGGTACATGGCTCACAACGCCGGTTCTGTCGCTAAGTCGAGGGAATGTCTCAATCCTTACAACCGGGAGATGGGGAAGACGCGATGGCGGGGATGGAAGGAGTGCGTGGGTCCTTACCGTGCTCGACGGGCGCCGGCAATCTGCTCTTTGGCCGCGGTCACAATCCGATCGGCCGTGAAGCCGAATTTCTTCTGCAGCTCCTTGAGCGGCGCGGAGGCCCCAAACGTCTTCATGCCGATGCTGACACCGGTCGGGCCGACATAGCGCTCCCAGCCGAATGTGGAGGCCTGTTCGACCGACACCCGCGCCGTCACCGACGGCGGCAGGACGGACTCGCGATAGTCCTGCGGCTGCTGTTCGAAGAGTTCCCAGGACGGCATGCTGACCACGCGAGGCTTGACGCCCTCCGCCTTGAGCTTTTCGTAGGCCTCAACCGCCAGGCCGACTTCCGTGCCGGTGGCCATTAACATGACGTCCGGCTTCCCACCGGGCGCATCCGCCAGCACGTAGGCGCCCTTGGCCACGCCGGAGGCTGCCGCATACTTGCTTCGATCCAGCGTCGGCATCGCCTGCCGGCTCAAGATCAGGGCCACCGGCTCGTGCTTGATCCGCATGATCACCTTCCAGGCCTCCAGGATTTCGTTGGCATCGCCGGGACGCAGCGTCATCAGGCCCGGAATGGCGCGGAGGGCGGCCAGGTGCTCGATCGGCTGGTGCGTGGGCCCGTCCTCCCCGACCCCGATGGAATCGTGGGTAAAGATGTAGATCACCGGAATTTCCATGATCGCCGCCAGCCGCATGGCCGGCCGTGAGAAATCGCTGAACACGAAGAACCCCGCGCCATAGGGCCGGACCTTGGTCAGCGACATGCCGTTCAGCACCGCACCCATGGCCAGCTCGCGCACGCCGAAGTGCAGGTTGCGCCCCCCATAGCCGATCACCGTCTTGGCGTGGGGATCGCCGTGGTTCGTCGGCGGCAGAAAATCGCCCGCGCCGTCGAAGGTGAGCCGGGTCTTCGTCGAAGGCGCCAGGTCGGCCGCGCCGCCGATCAGCCAGGGTACGCTTTTCGCGATGGTATTGAGCACTTTCCCCGACGTGTCGCGTCCGGCTGCGCCTTTCGGGTCGGCGGGGACTGGCTGCAAGTCCTTGTCCCAACCGTCCGGCAGCTCGCGCCGCTGGATCTTCATCAGCTCGTCCGCTTCCTTCGGATGCTTGGCCTTGTATTGCTCGTAGAGGGCCATCCAGGCATCGCGCATCTCCCGGCCGCGCCTGCCGATTCCCTGCTTGAAATGATCGGTCACCTCGCCCGGCACCATGAATTTCTCATTTTCCGGCCAGCCATAGTTGCGCTTCGTGCCCTTGATCTCCTCCTCGCCCAAGGGCTCGCCGTGCGCCGAGTGCGTGTCCTGCTTGCTCGGCGCGCCCCAGGCGATATGGCTGTCCACGATGATCAGCGTGGGACGATCGGTCGTTTTCTGGAAGGTCTGGAAGGCACGGCCCAGCATGTCGAGGTCGTTGGCATCGCCCACGCGCGTGACGTTCCAGCCATAGGCCAGGAAGCGGGTCGCGACATCCTCGCTGAACGCCCAGCTCGTATTACCCTCGATCGTGATTTTGTTGTTGTCGTAAATCCAGCACAGGTTGTCGAGCTGGAGGTGTCCCGCCAGGGATGCCGCTTCGCTCGCCGCCCCCTCCATCATGCAGCCGTCGCCGCCCATCGCGTAGACCTTGAACCCGAACATGTCGAACCCGGGGCGGTTGTAGTGGTCCGCCAGCCACTTGCCCGCCACGGCCATGCCGACGCTGGTCGCATAGCCCTGTCCGAGCGGGCCGGTGGTCGTTTCGATGCCGGAGGTCCAGCGGTATTCCGGATGTCCCGGACAGCGGCTGTCGAGCTGACGGAACCGTTTGATGTCGTCGAGCGTGACCGACAGCTGGCCGAGGGTTTCGTAGGCGCGATTGACGGTCTTGACGCCGGTCAGGTGCAGCATCGAATAGAGCAGCATGGAGGCGTGCCCCATGGAAAGGACGAACCGGTCGCGGTTGGGCCAGATCGGGTCTTGCGGATCGAAGCGCAGGAACTTCTGCCAGAGACAGTAGGCCACCGGCGCCATGGCCATGGGCGTGCCGGGATGGCCCGAGTTGGCCTGCTGCACCGCGTCCATGGACAGCGTTCGGATCGTGTTGACGGCAAGCATGTCGATCGGCTGCATCGCCATAGCGTCCCTCCCGGTCACTGCCGCACGGAGCCCCACAAACATTTTGGACGGATAGCGACGATATTGTAACGCAAGCGCGGGAGTTGGTCAGGTAAATTCAGGAGCAGGAGGAGAAAGGGGTCGGATTCGTCAGTTCCAGGTTATGTCGTCTTCGTGAAGCAGAACGTCGATCGTCTCCATTCGGTCTTGCACGACACGCTGGGCTTCCTCGGACATCGGCACGACGGCGCCGATCGGCTTGCCCGACTCCATCTGCTCGAGCGCGGGCAGCGATTCGAGAATGGCCCGTTCGTTTTCAGATCGGAAAGCAGCCATCGCGACGATCCTTTCTGGGCTGCTTTCATCATACTACGCGAATTCATGGTGTGCCACTGGCCGGGGGAACCGCGCCCAGATAATCGAACCTGCCGACTTTTTTCAACGGGCTGTCCGGGTGCAGGCGGAAATCCCCGTTGGATGGATCCACGAAGCGCGGGTCCTGCGACAGGTCGGATTTCGGCTTGAGGTCCGGCGCGGGGACCGGCGGCGGTCCTTCGCGCAGATAATCATTCTTATTGTAGAAGGCGTTGTGCGACAGGCTGACGCGGGCCGAGGGCGAGATCGTCACGCCGGCGGCGTTGAGGCCGATGATGTTGCCGGCCGCCTCGACCTGCGAGGTCCCCAGGAACAGCGCGCCGCCGCCGTTCTTCACGATCGTATTGCTGATGAGCACGGCACGCGCACGGTCCGTCACCACCACGCCTTCGAAGAGGCTCCGCGTGATCACGTTGCGTTCAAGGCGCACGTCCGACTTGCCGGCCACCGTGACCCCGTGATCATTGTCATGAATGAAATTTTCCACCAGCACGGCCTGGGTGTCGGCAAACTGCACGCCCGTGGTTTCGCTCCCGCCGAGCGAGCACCGCTCGATCCGCACCCCCGCGACTTGCTGGCCGAACAACTTGCCGTTGACCTGCATGTCGCGGAGAATGATCCCCTTGCCGTTGAAAATACCCATCGCCAGCCCGCCGTGCTCCTGGATCGTCAGGCCGCTGATCTCGATGTTGGACGCGCCGTAGGGCCACTTGCCGATATGAAAGGAGCCGACCAGATCGCGGCCCAGGATCACGACCTTGCCGGCTCCATCCCCGACGATCTTGATCCGGTCCTTGCTGTGCACCGTCACGTTTTCAGGATATTCACCGGCCTTGATATGGACCACGTCGCCCTTGCGGGCCGCGTCCACGGCTTCCTGAATGGAGGTGTATTGCCCGCTTCCGTCCAGGGCCACGACCAGCGTCCGTGCGCCGTCGAGGGTCGGCGCAGCCGGGCCGCTTGAGCAGGCCGGCAGGCAGGCGACGAGCACACACGCCACTATTTTCCGGCACGCTGCGTCAAGACGCATGACTGGGTGATACAGGCCGCCCGCGCAGGAAGTCAAGTGGCGACCACGACACGTCCCTTCCCGGCGATTGACCCCCGGCGACAATTTCGTGCTATGCTCCGCCCATGATTCTCGTGGGCCTCACAGGCGGCGTCGCCTGCGGCAAGAGCAGCGTGGCGCGCCTGTTTCAGGACTGCGGAGCCATCCTGATCGACGCCGACGTCCTCGCCCGTACGGTGGTCGAACGCGGCAAGCCGGCCTTGAAAGACATCGCGCGTGTCTTCGGCAAGAAAACGCTCCTCCCCGACGGCACGCTGAACCGCCCCGCGCTCGCCAAGATCGTCTTCGGCAGCCCGGCGAAACTCAAGAAGCTCAATGCCATCGTCCATCCCCGCGTGGCACGCGAGCAGGCCAGGATGACCCGCGAGATCGCCACCCAGGAGCCCCGTGCCGTCGTCATCTACGACGCCCCGGTCCTGATCGAGGCGGGCGCTGACAAACGAGTGGACAAGATCGTGGTGGTCTCCGCGGACGAGCAAACCCAGATCAAGCGTCTCCACAACCGCAGCCACCTGTCCAAGACGGAAGCCCTGCGCCGCATCAAGAGCCAGATGCCCCTCGCCAAGAAAACCGCCATGGCTGACTATGTGATCGACGGCACCCTGTCCTACGAACAGACGAAGCACGAAGTGCAGCGGATCTATTCGGAGTTAAAGCAGCTCGCCTAGCCTGACTTGCCGACCCTCCGCTTGTGAAGACTCCCCGTTTGGCTTAATATCAATAGCATCGTTCCCGTACGCATTTCTCTCAAACAAGGAGGGTCTTCCATGCCGACTTACGTCAGTCTCGTTAAATTCACGCAGCACGGGTTGACCACCATGAAGGACAAGGGCGTCCAGCGGGCCGACATGGTCAAGAAGAACGCCCGGGCCCAGGGTGGAAAGCTGAAGGAGGCCTTTTATTGCCTCGGCGACTACGACGTCGTGGCGATCTGGGAATTCCCGAACAACCAGGCCGCGATGAAGGCCGCGATCATGAATGCGTCGCTGGGACACATCCAGATCAAGACGATGCCCGCGGTCAAGCGCGACGAGTGGAAGAAGATTCTCCGCGCCACCCTCGGCAAGAAAAAATGACCCGTGCCGTTGCCATCATCGGCTCCGGGCCTGCGGGCCTCACGGCCGCGATTTACGCCGCGAGGGCGAACCTCTCCCCGCTCGTCATCGAGGGCCTGCAGGCCGGCGGGCAGCTCACCACCACGACCGAGGTGGAGAACTACCCGGGCTTCTCCCACGCGATCATGGGCCCGGAGCTGATGAAGGAGATGCGGGCCCAGGCTGAGCGCTTCGGCACGACGTTCCTGCAGGGCGACGTGACCGGCGTGGACCTGAAACGGAAACCCTTCCGGATCGTCATCGAGGGCGAGCAGCCGGTGGAGACGAAGACCCTGATCATCGCCACCGGCGCCTCGTCGATCCACCTGGGCCTGAAGAACGAGTCGCGCCTCATCGGACACGGGGTCTCCACCTGCGCCACCTGCGACGGCTTCTTCTTCCGGGGCAAGGAGCTGGTCGTGGTCGGCGGCGGCGACAGCGCGATGGAGGAGTCCAACTTCCTGACGAAGTTCGCCACGCGCGTCCATGTCGTCCACCGGCGCGACAAGCTCCGCGCCTCCAAGATCATGCAGGACCGCGCGATGAAGAACGAGAAGATCGCCTTCGTGTGGAACTCGGTCGTCGAGGATATCCTCGGCGACCAGGTCGTCACCGGCGTCCGGCTGAGGAACGTCGTGACCGGGAAGACGTCGGAACTGCCCTGCGCCGGTGTCTTCGTGGCGATCGGGCACAAGCCCAACACGGATCTCTTCAAGGGCCAGGTCGAGATGGACGCCAAGGGCTATATCCAGACGCACAACAGCACGGCCACGAACATGCCGGGCGTCTTCGCGGCCGGTGACGTGCAGGATTCGAAATACCGACAGGCCGTCACGGCGGCCGGATCAGGCTGCATGGCGGCCATGGACGTGGAACGGTTCCTGGAATCGCAAGGGCACAGTTAAGAAGTTCTCAGTGATCAGTTATCAGTCAGAAACTGAACACTATAAACTGTTTACTGAAAACTCATGCACTGCGCCATCATCCATTACCACGAGCTCGCACTGAAGGGACGCAACCGTCCCTACTTCGAAGGCCGCCTGGTCCGGCACATCCGCCAGGCCCTTAAAGGGCTCGGTATCGTGCGCGTCGAGCCGCTGCACGGACGCATCCGGGTGGTGCTCAAGGACGAGGCCCGCTGGGAACCGATCAGGGAGCGGCTCGCGCGCGTGTTCGGCATCGCCAACTTCTCGCTCAACCAGGCCGTGGCGCTCGACCTGGGCAAGCCCGACCTCGAGCTCCTGAAAAATGCCGCCGGCACCATGATTGAGGGCAAATCGTTCTCGAGCTTCCGCGTGTCGACCAGGCGGGCGGACAAGCGGTTTCCGCTCACCTCGATGGATGTGGATCGCGCGCTCGGCGCGCACATCGGGGCCTTGACCGGCAAGAAGGTCGACCTCTCCGATCCGGACCTCACCATCCACGTCGAATTGATGGCCAGGCACTCGTACGTGGCCGCGGGCAAGGAGCCGGGACCGGGCGGCATGCCGACGGGCGTCAGCGGCAAGGTGGCCTGCCTGCTCTCAGGCGGCATCGATTCTCCCGTGGCCGCCTACCGGATGCTGCAACGCGGCTGCAAGGCCATCTTCGTCCATTTCCACGGGCGTCCGTTCGTGACGCGGGCTTCCGAGGAGAAGGTGCGCGAAATCGCCGAGCTGCTCACCAGGTACCAGCTCTACTCCCGTCTCTATCTCGTGCCCTTCGGGGACATCCAGCGGCAGATCGTGCTGGGCGCGCCGGCGCCGCTTCGCGTGGTGCTCTACCGCCGGCTGATGATCCGGATCGCCGAAGAGCTGGCCCGGCGGGAGAAGTGCTGGGCCCTCGTGACCGGGGACAGCCTCGGCCAGGTGGCCTCGCAAACCCCTGAAAACCTCACCGTCGTCGAAGAAGCGGCCGGGCTCCCGATTCTGCGGCCGCTGATCGGCATGGATAAGCTGGAGATCACGGACCAGGCGCAGCGGATCGGCACCTTTGAAACGTCCATCGAACCGGACCAGGATTGCTGCAAGCTCTTCGTGCCCGATCATCCCAGCACCAGGACCGGCCTGGATCCCATCCGCAAGGCCGAACGCAGCCTCGAGATCGACGCGCTGATCAAACAGGGGCTGGACAAGACGGAACTGGCCGAATTTTCGTATCCGTGAATTTCCTCCCGGCTTGATTTGCGGACGGTTTGCCTGCACAATGCCGTCCCTATCGGCCTATGACCTTCACGCTGAAGCCATCCGAAACGCAGGGCGGACAGCCGCCGACGATGACCTGCCCGAAGTGCGGCTTCGAGCAGCCGGAAAAGCCCGACTGCGTCAAGTGCGGAATCGTCATCGCCCGCTACAAGCCCTCTCCCGCCGCCGCCCCGGCGACCGTTGCACCTCCCCCGCCGCAGATGAGCAAGGAACAGGCGGCCCTCGAACGGTTAAAGGCCATTACCCCTCCCCCGTCCGGACCCGGGCTGTTTTCGACGCTCTTCCGACTCGCCAGGTGGGCCATCGTGCTGGGGTGCCTGCTGGCCCTGTTCCTGATGTTCCGGCCGGCCCCGCCGCCGGTGGTCGCGGTGGATCCGGAAGCCGCGCAGAAAATCGCGGGAAAACTTCAGGCCGCGCAGGAAGCCGCCGCATTGGGCCAATCCTTCGCCATACCGATGACCGAGGCCGAATTGAACGCGTGGCTCCAATCAAACCTGGCCTTCTCGGGAGGCTCAGGCCAGCCCGGACCGGGCGGCCAGGCCACGCAGGAAGAGGTGCAATCCTCGATGAAGGACATCAAGCTGCACCTCGTCGGCGATCAGATTCACGCCTACACGCTCTTTAATCTTTACGGGAAGGACGTCTCGCTTCAATTGAAGGGGAAATTACAGGTGAAAGACGGCCGGCTTCGGCTGGACGCGACCGAAGGCCGCCTTGGCAGCCTGCCCATCCCGAAAGCCACGCTCGGCAGCGCTACCGCCAGCCTGTTCGATTCGCCGACCAACCGTGAGAAATTCGTGCTCCCCCCGCAGGTCGCCAACGTGCAGGTCCAGAACGGCGAACTGGTGATTTCCTACAGAAGCACGGCCGGTCTGTGAACTAGGGGCCCCCGGCCCGTGCGATCGCCCGCTCACGCAGAATTCGAAAGTGCGCCTCCAGATCGCGGCGCAGCATCGTCGCAAAGAGCCAGTCCGGCACCCACGAGTCGATATCGACCAGCATGTCCATCTCGGCTCGCGTGTGGACCGCCCCGCCGTTCATTTCCGGGATAAACCGCCAGTGGCGCCTGTAGCGCTTGAAGTTGCCTGCGATCAGGCTGGTGAGAATGTCGCCGTCCGGAAGCTCCCGTGTTTCGCACACCAGGCGCATTTCGCCCGACAACGGCCAGCGTGTGATCAGGAGATCGGTCACGACGCGCCCCTCCAGGCGTTCCAGCTTGGCCATGCGGAATCGTCCGTCGAAGAGACCGGGCCACCGTTCGTAGTCGCTCAGCACCGCGCGGACGGCGTCGGGCGGAGCCGCGATGCGCAGTGTGGCCGTGGCCTTTTTCCCCCCGGCCGGATCGTCCTGGATGTCGAGCACCGTCGCCGGGGGTTGTTCGGCCAGCACCGGTCCACACAGCAGGATCACCACCGCCCACGCCGCATACCACTTCGATTTCCCGTTCAACATCCGTGCGCGGATTCTACGCCCCGCCCGGATTCGCCGCAACCAGACTTCGTATGCTAGTATCCTCGCAGAGAGGAGATTCTATGAACCTGAACAAATTGTATTTCGTGCTCGCATTGACCGTCGGTTTCACCCTGGCCATGGGCCTTGATGCGCCGGGGACGTCCGCTGCGACTCTGGACCCGCCGCCCTTGTCGGAATCCCCGGTCACGACCGAATCCAATTGCAGCTTCGGCATGGACAAGGGCAACGCCGGGCAGGCCTGCCAGGTGCCGATTCCATCCGGCTGTGTCGTCGCGCATTTTCCCGGCACCGTCAAACCCTGGACCAATATATCCAAGGGCGGCAACACCCAGTGCCGGTTCGACGACAAGAAATCGGACTGGAAAACCCGCATCACCGGCACCTGCGGCACGTGCAAATCCGAGCACTGTTCGGTGCAGTTCATCGTCAAATTCGACTGTTCAAAAGGATAAGCAACCGGCACGCAGCGAAAGGCCGCCATGCCGCTCACCGATGCGATCAAGGCCGAGGCGCGCGCGCTGGGGTTCGATGCCGTCGGCGTGAGCCTCGTGCCCGTGCCCCCCGCCCGGGACGCCGACTCCTTGCAGGCCCGCCTGGGCGAGTGGCTGCGCCGCGGCTTTCACGGTGCGATGGGCTGGATGGCCCGCGAACCGGCGCGGCGCGCCGATCCCCGGACCGTCCTGGCCGGGTGCCGGTCGATCATCTCGGTGGGCATGAACTATTACTCCGGCCATCGGGCGGACGAACGGCCGGGGTACGGACGCATCGCACGCTACGCCTGGGGCAAGGATTACCACGGCCTGCTGCAGCCTCGCCTGGAACAATTGGCGGAACGGATTCAGGCCCTGGCGCCCGGCGCGGAGACCCGCACCTACGTGGACACGGGCCCCGTGATGGAAAAGGCCTGGGCGGAGCGGGCGGGTCTTGGCTGGATCGGCAAGCACTCCAACCTGGTGTCCACCCGCTACGGCTCCTGGCTGGTGTTGGGCGAAGTGCTCACGACCCTTGAGCTGGAGCCCGATGAGCCCGCGGCTGATCTCTGCGGCACCTGCACCCTCTGCATCAAGGCCTGCCCCACCGGGGCCATCACGGAACCCTACGTCGTGGATGCGCGGCGCTGCATCTCCTACCTGACGATCGAGTTGCACAAGCCCGGCGACGAGATTCCGGACGACCTCGCCCCGAACCTCGGCAACCGCATCTTCGGATGTGATGACTGCCTGGATGTCTGTCCCTACAATGTGAACGCCTCGGCGACGGCGGAGCCGGCCTTCCAGCCGGCCCCGGTATCACTCGCAGCCGACCTCGAGCAACTGGCGGGCATGGACGACCGCACGTTCGCCTCCGTCTTCCGGGAGAGCCCCATCCGGCGGGCCAAGCATGCCGGCCTGCTCCGCAATGTTCGACTGGCCCACCGCAACGAGCAGCAGAACGTGCATCCCCAAGCCACCCGGCAGGCCTGACGTTTCCATCTCGCTCACATAGCGGTTGATATCCACCACTTTCCCGATCCGATCGGTGCATTCCCACCATTTCGCAGTCCACGACGATGTCCGTGCCGATTGGTGAGTGTTCTAACCGTTTGAAATCGCGAGCCTGCTGACTCCGCGTACGATGCGGCGGCCGCGGCGCGATCCTTGCTGATCCCTAACACAAGGCCCGCAGGGGCATCACCACAAAGGAGGGCACCATGGGAATGTGGCCATTCGGTCATCACGATCCCAGCAAGCCGAGCATGGGACGCGTGCTGATCGTGGACGATGAAGAAAACATCAGGAAGGTCGCCCGGCTGACGCTGACCAAGGCCGGCTATGAAGTGATCGAGGGCAAAGACGGGGCGGATGCGATCGAAGCCCTGAACTCCGGCGAGAATCCCCTGCTGGTGGACGTGATCATCTGCGACATTCGCATGCCCAAGATCAACGGCGTGGAAGCCATCTCCTACTTCCGGTCACAATATCCCTCCGTGCCGATCATCGTGCAAACAGGATTCCCCGACCTGAACCTGGCGACCTCGCTGATGAAGCAGGGCGTCAGCGAATACCTCGTCAAACCGGTGGATAACGCGAAACTGGTCGCCGCGGTGGCGAAGGCCGTCGAAGGGCGGGAGATGTTCACAACCTGAGCCGGTTTCCATCGCAACGCACGCGTCATCCGCGAAGGCACGCTGGCCGCCCGGCGTGCCTCGCCATGGGATAGCACGCACATGGGCGCAGAACAATCCGTCAACATCGCGATCCTCGGCGGCGGCAGGGGCGGCACGGCCCTGATCGAACTGTTCACCCGCTGCCACGGGATTGCCATCACCGGCATCGCGGACACCAACCCGGAGGCTCCGGGACTGCGGCTGGCCCGCAACCTCAACATCCACGCGACCGACGATCCCGTGTCGCTCGTCTCGGACCCCACCGTCGACCTGATTGTGGATGTGACCGGCAATCCCTCCATGCCGGCGTTGATCGAACGGCATAAATCCCCGCGCGCGGAAATCCTCGGCGGCACGGCCGCGAAACTGGTCTGGAGCCTGATCCAGGACGAGCGGGATCTCTATGAACACCTGGCCCATGCGGAAAAACTCTCCACCCTGGGGACCTTCGCCGCGGGCATCGCCCATGAATTCAACAACCCCCTGCACATGATGCTCGGCTTCGCCCAGCTGATCCAGGACACGCAGGATCCGGCCGAGGTGCAGGAATATATCCAGGAGATCGTCAAGCTGATCAAGCACCTCTCGAACATGTCCACGAGCGTGAACCTCTACGCCCGGACCAGCGCCCAGGGCGAAATGGTCCCGGTGCAGATTCCCACGCTGCTCGACGAGGCGGTCCGGATGGCCAAGTTCTCCACGATCCTCGACGAGGTCACCGTCATCCCGCAATACGACCCGGTGCCGGACATCCTGGCGGAGCCGGGTGAACTGTTGCAGGTGTTCATGAACCTCATCGTTAACGCCGTCCAGGCCATGAATGCGCGCGGACAGCTCACCCTGCGGACCCGTGTGGAGCAGGGCTCCATCACCGTGTCCGTCGAGGATACGGGGCCCGGCATCGCGCCCCAGGATCTCGCCAGAATCTTCGCGCCGTTCTTCACCACCAAGAAGAGCGGCAAGGGCACGGGGCTCGGCCTCTACATCGTGGACACGATCATCCGAAAGTACGGCGGCCGCATCGAGCCCCGGAGTGAAGTCGGCAAGGGCACGGCGTTCCGCATCCACTTCCCCGTGACCGGCCTCTCCCATGGAACGAGACCCTCCCCGCAGCCCGCCACGCCCGCGAGCATCTGAGGTCCCGCGTCCGCCCTACCTCTTCCCATCGGAGGATGGTATGCTGAGGACAGCCTGTTGGTCGACGATACCGTCACCGTCTTGCGGAGCGTGCGACCCATGCGTTCTGCGACACTGCTGATCATCGAAGACGAAGAACGGATGCGCCGGCTCCTGGAGTTGGTGCTCAAGCAGGAGGGTTATGATCTCCTGCTGGCCGCCTCCGGTGAAGAAGGCATCAAGCTCCTGTCCGAACACCCCGATCTCGACCTGATCCTGACCGACCTGCAACTCGGCAAGCTCTCCGGCCTTGACGTCCTGGAAGAGGCCAAGAAAACGCGCCCGGGCATCCCCGTCCTGATCATCACCGGGTACGGTACGGTCAAGTCCGCCGTGGAGGCCATGCGCAAGGGGGCCTACGACTACATTTCCAAACCCGTAGACCACGACGAGCTGAAGATCCTGATCGTGCGGGCACTCGAACTGCGGAGACTCTCACAGGACAACCAGGCCCTGCGGGCCGGCTTGCGCGACCAGTTCGGTTTCGACCGGATCGTCAGCCGGTCACCCGCGATGGGCGAGGTCAAGCGGCTGGCCGCCGACGTCGCCCTGACCGATACCACCGTGCTCATCACCGGCGAGAGCGGGACCGGCAAGGAACTGCTGGCCCGGGCGATTCACTATGCCAGCCCGCGGGCCGCCGGCCCACTGGTCGCAGTCAATTGCGCCGGCATCCCCGAATCGCTCATCGAATCCGAGCTCTTCGGCTACGAACAGGGCGCGTTCACCGACGCCAGAAAATCCAAGCAGGGACGATTTCAGCTCGCCCACCGCGGCACGCTCTTTCTCGACGAGATCGGGGAACTGGGTCCGGCCGCGCAGGCCAAACTCCTGCGAGTCCTGGAAGACCACGTGGTCGAGCCTCTGGGCGGCACGCGCAGCGCCAAGGTGGACATCCGCGTCATCTGTGCGACAAACCAGGACCTGCCCGCCCTGATCAAAGAGGGCCGCTTCCGGGAGGACCTGTATTACCGCCTGCACGTCTGCCCACTGACAATCCCCCCGCTGCGGGAACGCCCGGAGGACATCCCCGTGCTGCTCGAATCCTTGCTCGGCACGCTCACCCGTGAGCGCGGCGTGCGCATCCGCCACGTGTCGCCCGAGGCAATGCGCCTGCTGACGGCGCACCCCTGGCCGGGCAACGTGCGGGAACTGCACAACGTGATGGAGTGGATCAGCCTGAACTGCAAGGAGGACACCATCCGGCCGGACCATCTTCCGCCGCACCTGCGGGCCGCGGCCGGACCGGCGCCGAAGGGCCGGCCCTCCCTGCTCTCGCTCGGACTGTCCGTGGAGGAAGTGGAGAAGGCCATGCTGGAGGAGGCCTTGGAGAAGACCGGCGGCAATGTCTCGGAGGCCAGCCGACTGCTCAAGGTCACCCGCAACACGCTCCGGTACCGGATGGAGAAATACGGCCTGAAATGATCGCCGCATTGAAGGAACGGTTGCGCCGGCCAGGCGGACTGCAAAAACAATTTTTCGTCGCGCTCCTGATCGTCGGGATCGTGCCCGGCGTCGCGGCGCTCTTTGCGACCTATCTCTACAGCAAGACGAGCCTGGAGCAGTCCATCGGCAGCGGATTCCAGGAAATCGCCCGCTCCACCGCCATTCGCATTGCGGCTGCGGTGGAGGGCGAGATCGACCGGGCCGAGCGACTGGCGATCGTCCCCATTCACGTGCAAAAGGTCCTTGATGCCGCGAACCGGCGATACGAAGGCCGGCGCGAAGCCGACGTGCAGCGGCTGTTGACGCAGGCGGCTGCCGTGTGGCCCCGACACGTCCGTGACTACGGGCCGGTTCCGGCGGCCGTCAGCACGGCCTACCTGAAGGCCTGGGCCGGCAAGTCCGACTACTACGTGCGCGTGACGGTCGCGGACCGGCGGGGCGCGGTGGTCGTCTCGACGGACTCCCGCATCCCCTACCTCAACGCCGATCAGACCTGGTGGCAACAGGCCTTTCGCGGAGGGCGAGGCGCTGCCTATGTCAGTTCCCTCAGGCTCGATCCCGCCCTGAATGATTACGTGTTCGATGTGGCCGTGCCGGTCTTGGACGAACGCCGTCGCAAGCCGATCGGCGTCGTCGCCTTTGTGATCCGGCGGGATGTCTTGATGAACACGATTCTGCCAATCCGCGTCGGAGACACCGGGCACGGCATGCTGATGGACACGGACGGGACCCCGCTCATTTGCCCCGTGCTTCCTCCGACCGCGCACCTCATTCCGGAGGCCCTGCTGAACCAACTGACGAAGGACAAGTCTCTGTGGTTCATCGCCGACGATGACGCGCACGGAGGCCGCAACTCCATCGTGGGCGCCGCGCCGGTGCTCTTCTCGCATAGGCTGACGCCGGCCAGCCTGGGTGGACACCGCTGGTTCTCCTTCGTCCGCCAGCAGCCCGAGGAAACCTATGCGCCGATCTACTCGCTGCTCGTGACGGTGGGCTTGATCGGATTCGGCCTGGTCGTCGTGCTGGCCTCGCTGGGTTTTGTCGTCGGCCGGCGCATCGTGAACCCGATCCTGACGCTCCGGCGGGAGGCGGACAGCCTCCGGCGGAACATCGCGGCGTTGCCCGCTCCCGCTCCGTCGCCCAAAGCCGGCGGCACGGTCTCAGACAGCACCATTCAGACCGGCGACGAAATCGAGGCGCTGGCCCGTGCCTTTCATGACATGCGGAGCGCGCTGGAGACCAGCCTCCGCACGATCAAGACGCAACAGTCGGAGCTGATCCGGCAGGAGAAGCTGGCCTCGGTCGGCCAGTTGCTGGCGGCACTTGCGCACGATCTGCGCAACCCCCTCGGCGTGATCCGCAGTTCCGCGCAGCTCATCCTGGACGAGGAACAGGCGCCGGAGGTCAAGCAGGAGGTCGCCCAGTACGTGATCCAGGAGGTCGACCGCATCGCGCGCCTGATCAACGATTTCCTCCGCTACGCGCGCCAGAAGCCCCCGGAGCCGAAACAACTCCCGCTGTCCACGATCGCGCAGACCGCGCTGGTGCAGTGGAAGGCGAACGGAGGCCTGGAACGGATCACGGTGGACACGAAGTTCGACCAGGATCTGCCCGAAGTCTCGGTGGACCCCGACCAGGTGAAAGAGGCGCTCGTGAACCTCCTGGCCAATGCCCGGGAAGCCATGCCGGACGGCGGCCATGTCACCGTCACGATCGGGCGGGGTCACGGCCGCGTGGCCGTGGAAATCGCCGACACCGGCTGCGGCATGTCATCCGAACAATTGGAGCGGATCTTTGAACCGTTTTTCACGACCAAGAACAGCGGAACGGGTTTGGGCCTGACGAACGTCAAGCGGCTGGTCGAAGACAACGGCGGGACGATCGAGGTGCACAGTGAGCCGGGGACCGGGACCCGTTTTGTGCTCCGCTTCCTGCCGGTCGAACAG